>JAQIDA010000360.1 GCA_027858275.1 Candidatus Kapaibacterium sp.
GTTTATGGAACCGAGCCTGAACGAAATATTCATTGATGTTGTAACACAATACCAAGGATCAGATCAATGAAAACTGAATCAAAAATCATAACAATTATTCGCCATGAATACACGACAAAAGTCAAATCAAAAGGCTTTATCATCTCTACAATGCTCGGACCTATCGGATTCATCGTATTTATGGGTGTAATTGCCCTAATCGGTTATCTGTCAGCCGACAGCACCGAAAGAAAAATAGCCGTTCTTGATCGAACAAATATTATCGGGGAGAAAATTGTAGACACGGATACATCATTATTCTTTGTTACACACAAAACAGAATTAGAACTTCGCGATCAGGTTTTGTCAGAAGAATTAGACAGCTACTTGGTTATTCCGCAAGGAATATTAAAAGACGGTGAAGCTACAATTTTTTCTCGCGGCGGCGGAGGTGTCGGATATTTTAATTCTTTGAGACAATCTGTGTCGCGTATTGTAAGGAGAGAAAGATTAATCGAAGCCGGAGCCGACTCGAATCTTATTCAGCTTGTCGAATCACGAGTGGATATTGAAGCGCGAATCTTGACCGAAGAAGGAACAGAAGACGACAACACGGCAATCCTCACCGGCGTGGGTTACGGATTGGGTATGATGGTCTATTTCATGATGCTGTTGTACGGTTCGCTGGTGATGCGCGGCGTAATTGAGGAAAAAGCTAACAGAATTGTTGAAGTAATTGCCTCGTCAGCCACTCCGTTTCAGATAATGATGGGCAAGGTAGTCGGAATCGGCGCAGTAGGACTGACTCAAGTATTAGTTTGGATGATTTTCGCTGCAATAGGCTTGGTCTTTGGCGGTTCAGTCGTTGATATGTACTCGACTTCCGGTATGACTCCCGAACAAGCGGCTATGGTCTCAAAATTCCAAATGCCTGATATTTCACCGTGGATATTTGTAGGATTCTTATTCTACTTCCTTACAGGGTATTTTGTATACGCAACTTTGTATGCCGGTGTAGGTTCAGCGGTCGATCAGGAATCTGACGCGGGACAATTAGCGATGCCGATCACAATGCTGATTATCATTCCGATTATGTTCCTGTCATTAGTAATCGCCAATCCTGACGGGATGGTTGCTACAGTACTTTCATTGATACCATTTTTCACTCCTATGCTGATGATAGTTAGAATTGCCGCAACGGAAGTCCCTGTCTGGCAAATCGCTTTATCTGTTGTCCTGATGATTAGTACATTCATCGCTTGTGTGAAAATTGCCGCAAAAATCTACAGAGTAGGAATTTTGATGTATGGCAAGAAGCCGTCTTTGAAAGAAATCTTTAAATGGATTAAAAACGGGAATTGAGTCCTTGTCGGAGACTGAATTCTTCCTCTGCCGACGGAAGCTTCTGAGCTTTCGTAGGTTTTTTTATAGCATAGATTATTGTATTACAGGATGATTAACACCAGAGTTGTTGTTCCGACGAAAAGCTAATTAAGATTGCTTGTATAACTAAAGGCTGTGTTTTTGCACGGCCTTTTTTTTGTTTATTTACTCCGACTGTATTGATTTATTCCAAAATAATGTTAACTTTGAGATTGTAGTCGCGAGGTTGTTAGCAGCATAAAGAATAAGAACAATATGAAAAATGAAAAATCTAAGATTGACTGGTATATTTTAATATCTGTTTCGGCTTTGATGCTGTTCGGTTTGGCTTTTGTTTACAGTGCCAGCGCACCTTTCTCTGAATTCAAGACCGGTTCTACCGAAACCTTTTTCATGAAGCATCTTTGGAAAGTATTGTTTGCTATAGTTTTAATGTTTGTATTCGCAAAAGTTGACTATCATATCTGGAAAAAATTCTCAAAACCTATTATGATAATTGCTCTTATCTTTCTAGGAGCTGTTCTGATATTTGGAGAGGAAGTTAACCATGCGACTCGTTGGCTGGATTTGAAAATTATAGTTTTTCAACCGTCTGAGCTCGCAAGGTTTGCATTAGTGATTCATTTGGCAGTACTGCTTGCCAGGGATCAAGATAAGATCAAAGATTGGAAAAAAGGTTTAAAGCCAATTTTGGTTTTCCCGGGATTAATAATTGTTCTAATCGTCCTGCAACCTAACTTTTCAACGGCTTTTGTAATATTATTTTTCACTATATCAATGATATTTATCGGCAACGCAAATTTAAAACATATAGCTGTCATAGGAGTTTCATCTTTGGCTGCCGGTGCAATTGCGATCGCTTACAAAGGAGATTATGTCCTTAAAAGAATCGTTGCTTTTGCAAATGAACTTGCAATGACATTTGGCGGCGGTACAGAAGCTGATTCTGTCAATTCTTTTGTCCAATACGGCTATCAGCAAGAACAATCTTTGCTTGCATTAGGCAACGGAGGACTGTTTGGAGTCGGAGCCGGAGCCAGCAGACAGAGTGATTTGTTCTTACCTGAGTCATACGGTGATTTTATTTTTTCAATAATCGGCGAAGAATACGGATTTGTCGGCGTTGCTCTGATATTGATGACATTCATGTTTATTTTTTGGAGAGGCATGCTTGTAGCAAAAAGATCTCCCGATAATTTCGGTTATTTCTTATCTTTCGGCATTTTGGCATCGTTGGCTATTTCAGTCTTTGTGAATGCCGGCGTTAATTCTGCTTTGCTCCCGCCAACAGGACAGCCTATGTCGTTCATAAGTTATGGAGGTACGGCATTATGGTTAAATTCAATTGCAATAGGTATTCTTCTTAATATTTCTGCTCAGTCCGGAATTTACCCGAATGAATCAGGGAATCCTTTTAAGAGTAAATAAATCAAGAAAATATTTACTTTTTTATTTTTCTTTAAACCCCTGAATACTGTGAGGGATCATATCTTCAGTGTCAGAACTGTCTTTAAGCGAGGTATCAATAAATCCGAGACCAACGGATATTTTTCGAGACCGTCTCGGTGATGATTTATAGAATACGTTTTTATTGTCGACAACCATAACAGACGATCCTCCCCCGTCAAGATTCATAGCGTTATATGCACCAATTTTTTTCATTATAGTCGCCATATTCGTCAGATTCGCCGCATTGTGTCCGTTCCTGCCCGGAGCGACAGTAACAATAAATATTTTCCTTTGACTCTTATCTGTACCGACAGCAGTTCTCGGGAGTCTTCTGCGAATGAAACGTCTCCCCTTTGAACCCTCCTTGTATGCTTCATGTTTAGCTTTGCCGTCCCTTACTAATCGCGGGGTTCCTGATACTGCATTCTTAAAGATTTTATCGTGATACAAATCGGTTTTGAATACAAATGAAACAGTATCTCCCCTAAACGGCAATTTATCACGATCTGTCATACTCGGGAATGAAATAATACATCCATTTTCCGGCATTGGCTGTGAACCAAACCCAAAGGAAAGGACTTCACAATCGATTTGTTGATTGACAGCCGGCGGATTCAAATACCGAAGACTCATTT
>JAQIDA010000371.1 GCA_027858275.1 Candidatus Kapaibacterium sp.
GTCCTTAAATATTATTTTTCTTGAAAAATTCCGATCGTATCAAATTCTAAAACCAAAACAGAAAAAATGGTCTTGCGGGAGATAATAAATCAACTATAATAGTACAAGCGAACAACAAAAATGAATATTGCATTATATAATTATTTACTTAGGATTACCGCAAGGCAGAAACAGACATTACATTGCTCAAGTAACGAGAGCATGCAGTGCTCCAATATAGAATTGCTGAGATCTATCGGAGCGGATCATGTCATTAATCTTACTTTCCTCAATGATCTGCTGGAAAACGGGGAAATTAATCCTATAATTGACAAAAAATACCCCCTGGATCGGATTGCCGAAGCCCACGAGTATGTCGCTAAAAAGCACAAAAAAGGAAATGTTGTTATAGATATGGCTGTTGTATCGACCTAATGTACCAAATGAAATAACCGGAGCAAAATTAAAGCCTCTGAACTCATAGAGCTACGAGGCTTTTTGTGTAGGAGAGGACTATAATACGTGCTGAATTCTTAGATAAAAATCGGTGAGAAAGTATTCCGCTGATTATTCCAAGGAAAAGAATAATTTGCACAGAAATAATATTCAAGTTATATTACTCGGTCTTAATTCGTCAAATAAGTATGACAGAATTTGACAGGGAAACCTAATAACAATAAAAACACAGGAAATAGAACAATATGGCAATGATTGAAGAATTCGAACGCTCAGGGAATTGGCTTTTCAAAAGAAGAAGCTTTTTACCGATTGTAATCTTTGTGATGCTGCCATTAGCTGTTTGGTTTGATCCGGGAAGTCTGATCCGTTTTCCTGAAATGCAGTTGGCCATTTTCGGTCTCATCGTTTCATTTTTGGGATTAGTCGTTAGGTCGTATGCAGTTGGGTTTTCCGCCAAATATACATCAGGACGCAACAGGTCCGGACAGGTTGCCGGCTCAGTAAATAAAAAAGGTATCTATTCAATTGTGAGACACCCACTGTATTTAGGGAATTTTCTAATGTGGCTGGGGTTGATTATATATACCGGAATGATCTGGTTTATACTGTTTGTTGTTTTGATTTTCTGGGTATATTATGAGAGGATAATGTTTGCCGAAGAATCATTTTTACGGGGAAAATTTAAAGAAGATTACTCTGAATGGGCTGACAGAACTCCTTGTTTCATTCCAAATTTTGGTCTCTGGGACAAAACTGATTCAGGTTTTTCTTTTAAAAAAGTTATAAAGAACGAAATATACGGATTCGTAGTAATTGCCGTATCAGTTCTCTATATTAACGCGATGAGAAATTATGTAGCTACAGGCAATATTTCTGCTGATATGCACTGGCTGATTTTTGCCGGGGTGTCGTTTGTCCTTCTTATAATAATTCGATATCTGAAGAAAAACACTAATGTCTTTGATAATCAGAAGAGTAAATAATTTGAAGAAATCAAACAAAGATAAGAATTTGTCGCTCGTTTTGTTGGGGTTGGCTGTTGCCTATGCTGTTTTCCCGATAGATGCTGTCCCGGATGTTGTACCTGTTTTGGGGTGGGTTGATGATGCGTTTATTCTGATAAGCGCGAGCTTGAACACACTCGAGAAAACATTCGCCAATGGCAGTGCCTCACTTGAAAAGATTCTGAAATTCGCAAAATATTTAACAATCGGTCTTGGTATCGTTTTCATCCTGCTTATTGTGCTTTTGGGCATAGTGGTTTATTAATCAAAACTCAAGCTACACTTTTTTTAATTTCCATTTACCTTTTCTGAACAAGATCAGGGCAATGAGTGTCATCAATGTTTCGGCGATAACTATTGACCAGAAGACTCCGCTCTGTCCCCAACCGGAGTAGATTGCAAGGAAGTATGCCAGAGGTATTTCTAACATCCAAAAGCAGAGGAAATTAATAGCCATCGGACTCATTGTGTCACCGGCTCCGTTGAACGCATGGACGAGCACCATGCCAAGACCGTAGGCGATGAATCCGAAGCTCATTGTATGAATACTTTCAGCTCCGTATCGTATGACTTCCGGATCAGATGTCAGCAGGCTTACCCATATATCAGGGAATAGAATAAACAGTATTCCGATCAGCCCCATATAGATTACGTTGATTTTAGCTGTCAACCAAACGGATTTTTCGGCTCTGTCCGGCTTATCGGCACCGAGATTTTGCCCAACAAGGGCCGAAGCGGCGTTGCTGATTCCCAACGAAGGTAATAATACAAATATTAAAATGCGTATCCCCACCGTGTAGCCGGCGACAACATCACTGCCGAACTCGGACAAAATGCGAATCAGACCAATCCAACTTGACGTCGCGATAATAAACTGCCCGACCGTACCGACGGATAATTTCAACAGCCGCCGGACTAAACTGAAATCGGGGATTAAATGTTTTAGGGATAATTTTATTTTCCCTCGTCCGCCGAACAGAAGATACAACTGATATACTACGGCTGTACCGCGTCCGATTGATGTAGCGATTGCCGCGCCTTTGACACCGAGTTCCGGAAAAGGGCCCAAACCAAATATCAGACAGGGATCTAAAATGATGTTTAACAGATTGGCGACTATAAGTACTCTCAAGGAAAGGGCTGCGTCGCCTGCGCTTCTGAGCATGGCATTGTTGATAAAAAGCAGCATAATTACCAGATTTGTGCTGAGCATTATAGCTGTATATCCGGAATAATTCTCTGTTATATAAGCTGAAGCGCCCATCAGCTCAAGTAATTCTTTGGAATAGAAAAATCCCGGAATCGCGATTAATAATGATAAAAACAAACCTGTGATAATAGCTTGTCCGCCGGCTTTTGCTGCTGCTTCCGGATTGTTTTCTCCTATGCGTCGGGCTACCATTGCGGTTGCGGCCATACTCAAGCCGACAGCTATGGCGTATACTATAGTAATTAATGATTCTGTAATTCCTACTGCAGCTATGGCTTCAGATCCGAGCTTGTCCACAAAATAAATATCCGCGATAGCGAAAATCGACTCCATACCCATTTCGAGGACCATCGGGATCGACAAGAGGAAAACCGCACGCCGGATACTACCCGATGTGAAATCGTGATTTTTACCGCTGAGAGCAGCGGATATATGCTTCATAATATTTTACATAGCTGTCAAGCAATACTTAATAACGATCAGGAGAAAAGATACAAAACGGAGTCCCCCCCCTACCGGTCTTCCGTCAGTTAAGGATAATTGACGGCATCATGTTCGGATAATTGCAGTTGTTGCCGGCGAGCACAAGACATTCCTAATTCTTGACATATTGCGTATTAATTCTTCTGCGTAACCTATAAACATAACGACTTTATATAGTTACAGGGCTGATGTTTTTTTTTGTTTAGATCCGGATTTTCAGATATTGATTTTTACCAAAAGTATTAGGGACTCTTAGAATAATAATTTTTGTTTATTAACAATAGTTTAGTTAAAATGCTGGTTGATTGTTTGAAAATGTTGGAAGAAGACAAAATGGCTCAAAAAAAATTCGGCACTTTTGCGGGTGTGTTTACTCCTTCGATCCTGACAATTCTTGGAGTAATAATGTATTTGAGGCTGGGGTGGGTTGTCGGCAATGCCGGCTTGGTCGGCTCGATAATTATCATTTTGATAGCTCATGTTATTTCTATCTCCACGGGTTTGAGTATATCTTCTATTGCTACTGACAAAAAAGTCAGAGCGGGCGGAATTTATTATATACTGTCGAGGAGTCTGGGTCTTCCAATCGGCGGCGCAATCGGAAGCGCGTTGTTTGTGGGTATGGGATTCAGCGTGTCACTCTATGTAATTGGTTTTTGCGAAAGCTTCAATCCGATAATAGGTCAAGGTATCGGCGTAGAGGACATGAGGTTAATGGGCAGCATTGTCCTGTTCTGCGTTGCTCTTATAGCGTATATCAGCACATCATTCGCATTAAAAATTCAGTTTTTTGTATTTGTCGCAATAGGATTATCCTTAATATCAGTTTTGTTGGGAACAAGTGAGTTCGCTCCGACAAATATAACAATGTTTGCTCCTGAAGGGACTGTTTCAATGGAAGTTATTTTTGCGGTATTTTTCCCGGCCGTAACCGGTTTCACCGCCGGAGTGGCAATGTCGGGCGATTTGAAAAATCCAAAAAAAGCAATACCGATCGGAACAATGGCAGCAATCGGCTTGGGACTGGTTATATATATTGGTATGGCGATATTTCTCAGTGTATATGTCGGGTCTGACACTCTTAAAAATGACACAAGCATATTAACTAAAATCGCGTTTTTCTCACCTTTGGTTATTGCCGGTATTTGGGGCGCTACAATTTCGTCGGCGTGGGGAAGTATTCTCGGCGCGCCTCGTCTGTTGCAGGCTCTTTCGATTGACAGGATTATTCCAAAGTTTATCGGCAAAGGCTCGGGCAAAGATAATGAGCCGAGAGTTGCGCTGATACTTACGTTTATGTTGGCAGAAGTCGGTATATTAATCGGCGATTTGGATGTTATCGCCGGTCTTGTATCGATGTTTTTCCTGACTGCCTACGGATTTATTAATTTGGCTTGCGCACTGGAAAGCTGGGCAAGTTCTGATTTCAGACCAACTTTCAAAATACCTAAAACAATCAGTGTTATCGGATTTGTAGCCACTTTCGCGGTTATGTTTAAGCTTGATATGGTCTCAATGATAGGATCTTTTGTTGTGATGGGCGGTATATTCCTGTTGTTGGCTCGCAGAGAAATCAAGATTAGTTCCGGCAATGTCTGGGACGGTGTCTGGACTTCTGTTGTATTGAAAGGTTTGAACCGACTGTCACACAGTTCTGCTAAGGAAAGAAATTGGCGGCCTAATATCTTGCTGTTCAGCGGTGGTACTGAGAAACGACCTTATATGGTTGAGTTTGCCGAATCAATGATCGGGAAATTGGGAACTTTAACGAATTTCGATTTGATTGAGAATAAATCATCTAAAAAGCTATTCTCCGCGCATGAGCAGATACCGGCCGGCAAATCAAAAACTTCGGGGAGTATATTCACGAGGCAACATGAATGCGCTGATGTCTATAACGGTATTGAAACAATAACAAAAGTATATGGTTTTTCAGGGATGGAGCCTAATACTGTCTTGATGGGATGGGGAGCAAACACTCGATCGCCGGAAAAATTAAATAATTTGATTGATGAGATCAATGACTCAGGCATGAACTTATTAATGTTAAATTATGATTCCAATGTCGGGTACGGAGATTACTCACAGATTGATATATGGCTCGGTAAAGCAGATAATTACGGCAGCATGGCTATGGCCATGATTAAATTCCTATTGAACTCTGAAGTTTGGTCGGAAGCAAAGATTAGATTCTTGGCGGTTGAGTCAGACTCAGCTAAGGCTGATATTTTGTTTAAAGACCTGTACAGAATCTTGGACGAGAACAGAATTCGTGCTGATGTTAAGGTTGTCAACAACTCTGTGGAACAACAGCAGATCAACGAAATAATCTTACGCGAGTCTGCTGACGCAGACTTGATCTTTCTCGGTTTACCTTCTTCGGGGTCTGAAAGAAACGAATTATATATAAACAAGATCAATGAATTATGTGATAAATTGGGAACGGTTCTACTCGTTAAAGCCTCTTCATACTTCGACCCCTTAGCGATTAGTTTCAGCTCGAAGAGCAAATCAAGCAAGTCCGGAATTGCTGAATTACATGTTGACGCAGACAGTATAGAAGCAGAGTTGGCGGCGTTGGAACTTCCCGGGAATAAAACCGCGGCAATTGCTTTGAATACTTTAAATGACAAATTGGAAACAATCACAAACAATGTTTTCAACGACAAGATAATCAATGTTTTCAAAGCACGACGGGGACTTATTGAAGACATCAAGTCGCTTAGTTTAAAATATCTGGCTGAGATAGGAAGATATGCCGACAAAGGGTCTGCCCTGCAAAAACTCAATGCGGTAAAAAAGGCTAAAAGGGATATTCTTTTTCATATAGACAGGCTTGTTTCCGAATATATTGAAAGCTCTCAGCCATATCAAAAAGAGATATTGGAGGAAGCGGCGGAGTTTCTTGACAAGGAGTTATCCAATCCCGTGAAAGAGGCGCCGGAATTTATTTCGGTTTATTACAAACAAGTTAATTTCAAGAAAAACAAGTCTGACAGCAGCTATCTCAAAAGGATGAAATTTCGCAAAAGAATGCGTTATATGTTTTCCTCTAAGGATGTTAAACTGAATATTGAATTTAGATCACTGTCCGAATTCTTCACAAACAAAATCAGATATTCAGCATATACTGATTTTTTAAGGCAATTCGGAATTGACAATTATCGTGACAATTTCGCCGGTGAAAAGATTATCAATTATATTCACAACAGTCTGTTGGTCTTGGAATCTTCAATCAATAAAAATGAGTTTTCGGCTGATATAATAGCGACAGAAAAGAACAATACTGTCCGAGTGACTGATGAACTCATTAATTCGATCATGAACGATTTCAATATGTATTATAAAACGTTCAGAACAAATCTCAGAACAGATATGTCGGAAATATCATCGGTTGTTGACAGAATTGACGCCAATAAACTTATCCGTAAAAAATATAAAGTATCGGCAATAAAGAAAGATGAGTTGGCAAAGATTAGGGATTATCCGGACTTGTGGCTCAAAAATATAACACTGATTTCTGATACTATTAAGATTGGTATTAGCATTAAAATTTTCGAGAGTCGACTGGATCGTATCATAAAGCGGCTGTCAGAGGAGATTCTGCAGAATATTGATGTTTCAATTTCGAACAGGCTCAAAGCTTTAGCTGAAGATTTGAGTATGGCTGAGGACGAGTCGGATGATAACATCAAGAACATGACTCGGTCTGTCAGTTTGAGACATAATTATGACTATCAGGCGATTTTGAAAACATATTTGAAGGATATTCGATCGGCTGTGTTGTCTGTGCCTGAATCAATTGAAATTATCGCAGATGATTCTTTGGCTATTGTTGAAAATGATCCGTTTGCGGAAATGCTTCCTTTGTCGGTGTCATTGCAACGTCTGGTGAAATATTACATTGACGCGGAATTATTGGGTCCGCTTAGTGATTATGTCGGAGAGCTGTCCCAAACGCTGTCAAAGAGTGAAAACGTACTGTTGAGTCAATACCGATTAATCAATTTCCACAAATTGCAGAGAGAAAGCGCTGCGGAGATTGATATGGAAATGTACCACAGCCAATATGTTTCAATTGTCAAATCATCGAAGAATATTTTAGCTGATGAGATTCAAAAAGTAGCGGATACACAGGAAAAATTGGAACTGTTCATACTTTCTCAGACAAAAAAAGCTGAGGAAAAACTGAATCCTTACTTGATTATCCGATCTTCAGGCGAGATCAAACAATATGTCAGAGAGCAAGGCACAAGGCAGGCTATCTCGAGACTTGAGACTCTGAAAAACAATATTACGAAAAAGACCGTCGATCTTTTTGTCAAATTATGGTACAGAAAAAGCGAGGCGGTTATATATGCCAAAAAGATTCAAGACGCTGACAAAAACAAATCAAATATAAATCTCATATACGATTTTGCGGACAGGTTGACTCCTGAGAGCAAAATGAAAAGCAAATTGCCTTTCTATTATCGACAGTTATTCACGGGCAAGCAGATAATAGATGATGTATTTTGGGTCGGACGGCAGAATGAATTAAAAACAGCTGAAAATGCTTTCGATATGTTCTTATCCGGTCGCGGCGGAGGGCTGATGATTTCGGGAGCGAGCAAATCCGGGAAGTCGGCTTTTTCAACTTATCTGGCGGGAAGATTTTCAAAAGGCAAGCAGGTATATGACATTAGCCCGCCCGAAGAAGGTTCAATTAAAACTGATGTATTGAAAAAGGAGTTCCAAAAGGAATTGAACTCTCGGGATGACTATGACTCTATGTTTGCGAATGTTCCTAAGAACAGCATATTCATTCTAAATGACATCGAATTGTGGTGGGAAAGAAGCAAGGACGGGTTTGAAGTAATAGAGACTATCACTGAGATTGTCAATAAATACGGTCAATGGTGCTTCTTTATACTCAATGTGAATATGTACAGTTATGAGATAATCAACAGAATCCGGAATATTGATAATAATTTCCTGAATATTCTTCGTTTGGATGCGATGAACGCTAAGGCGCTTCGCGATCTTATTCTTGTAAGGCACCGATCGGGCAATTTGCGTTATCTTTATAATTCGAAAACTGAGGACAATATCACTGATTGGCAAATTGCTAAACTGTTCAATAAGTATTTTGAGCATACTAAGGGCAATCCCGGGGTGGCTATTCACTCGTGGGTCAACAACATTACTAAAGTTAAGGAAGCGGGGCAATTCAGTATCAGAGAACCGGAGAGAATCAATTATGATTTGTTCGAACATATTGACCCTTCTTGGGTTATTATCCTGATTCAATTCATCCTGCATAAGAGGTTGAATGATGAAAAAATCGACAGGATATTCGCGGATGATTTCAATTCAGAAATTAAGCAGAATATCGAAAAATTATTAAAAGGCAAGATATTGCTGAAAGATCAAAACGGAACGATGAAGATTAGTTC
>JAQIDA010000208.1 GCA_027858275.1 Candidatus Kapaibacterium sp.
CAATAATCACGATCTAAGAATCGTTGTTTATAGTAGGCTTACTTATACTTTTTATTGATATTATTTGAGAGAAAATTTATGAAATTCAAGCTATTTATCATCATTATAATGATTGCAATGTCATCATCATATTTATTAATCAACAGCGCCGTTCCGGAAAGTGAGCGCTCTGCCGAAGCTATTTCAAGAGTCAACCCTCAATTGGATACCGAACTTAAAAAACAAGGCCTGAAACGAGGATCGGCTGTATATTTGAGAATATTCAAAAAAGATATGATCTTAGAAATGTGGATCAAAAAGGCTGATCGCTTTATTCTGTTCAAAAAATATGATATATGTACTTACGGTCTCAAAGGACTCGGACCTAAACTGCTGGAAGGCGACAAACGAGCACCTGAAGGATTCTATACTGTAGCTCCGATTCAAATGAATCCCAACAGCAAATTCCACTTGTCATTCAACATTGGCTATCCGAATGAATATGACGCGGCTAACGGCAGAACAGGCAGTGCCTTAATGGTTCACGGAGATTGTGTTTCTTGGGGCTGCTACGCAATGACAAATTCTAAAATAGAAGAGATATACTCACTCTGTGACGCAGCCCTCCGCGCCGGACAAGAGACATTCCAAATTGATATTTTCCCGTTCCGAATGAACGAAACGAATATGAAAGCTCATTCCGGCAGCAAATGGTATTCATTTTGGAGAAATTTAAAGCAGGGCTATGATTTGTTTGAGGAAAACGGGCATATACCCCCGAAGGTACGGGTTGAGAGCAAGAAATACGTATTTAATTGATATGTGTAGAGACGCCCAATTTGGGAGTCTAAAACGCAAGCTTAATTATTTTTCGCCCCTTCTCGAATCCAAGTCTTAATCCCTTCAATCGAGTTATCTGTGATATAATTGCGAGGCAACGGCTCAACATGCGGGAATGTGCCGTCCATAATTTGAGCGAGATAACTTTTTTCCGGCTTACCGATAGTGATCAAACCCACATTGGCCGCTTCGAAATAGGAAAAATAAGTAGTCATCCTGCGACCGCCTGCCATACTATAGTCAGAATGGCAGCCTGCAAACGAACAGCTAATCATCATATATGGTTGAACATGTTCCTGAAAACTGACATCCTTTTCGGGGAATATAGGTACTTCATTGATATTGGATCCCCAATCGTCGCAAGAAATCAAAAAGACGAAAATGAGTAAAAAAGTCAACATTGTCGTAGATATAATTCTTTTCATCAGTAGGACTCATCCAAATTTGGAAATTCTTTATTTTTTACATCGTCGGAAAAGTTAATCACCGCGGATTTGATCTGATCTGCCAGATGCGCGTAGCGTCTTACAAACCTCGGGTTAAAATCGACTGTCAAACCAAGCATATCAGTATAAACCAATATTTGTCCGTCACAATGAGGGCCGGCTCCTATACCGATTGTAGGTATACTGATAGCTTCAGAGATTTTCTTGCCTAGTTCTGCCGGGATTTTCTCCAGAACAATCGCGAAGGCCCCCGCCTTTTCAAGCATCAAAGCGTCATCATAAATCTTTTTAGCTTCTTCTTCCGATCGACCTCGAGCTCGATAGCTGCCGAATATATTGATACTCTGCGGAGTCAAGCCCAAATGCCCCATCGCGGGTATGCCTGCTTCAGTCAGTCTCTCAATAGCATCAACAACCAATTTGCCGCCTTCGAGCTTGATAGCGTTGCAACCTGTTTCTTTCATAATGCGTCCCGCGTTGCGGAAAGCTTCTTCGGGAGAAACCTGATAGCTCATAAAGGGCATATCCGCAACAATCATTGGTCGTTTAGCACCTTTGACAACAGCTTTTGTATGATATATAATATCTTCTATCGTAACGGGAATCGTAGTTTCATGTCCTTGGACGATATTGCCGAGTGAATCGCCGATAAGAATCAAATCAATTCCGGCTTCATCCAGCAGGCCTGCTGTCAATGCGTCGTATGCGGTCAAGCATGCGATTTTTTCACCCCTTTTTTTCATCTTTTTCAATCGCATCGTAGTGATGTGCCGAAACTCCGCATCAGATCCTACATAATTCATTTTATCTATATTCTCTAATTAGTATTGTCTTTATTTATAAATCACTCGTTCATAATCCATATTAATACGAACGAATCTACGACAAATATAGTCATATTTTTGAATTTAGCAGCAGTCCAAAAATATATGATTGCCCGATGCTTTATTTTTGAGCGATATTCTTGCATAATTAACCGAAAGCTTTACAACATCCGGGCTTTTCATTTTTTGCATTCTCGGACAATCTCTTTCACATGAATTTTCAAAGTATCAAAATATTCCCCGGCAATGTCTTCGGGCTTCAGTATCATAGGCAATTCGGTACAGCCCATTATCACACCGTCGATGCGATTTGCCTCGTCAACTCGGGCGATTATATTGAGATATTCTTTTTTGGTTGATTCGTTGATTATCCCCAGTTCTATTTCCTCGAACAGAGTTTTCCCAATGAAAGCCTGATCCGCTGATGACGGCACGACTAATTCTATCCCCGAACCGTCGAATACATCTTGATAGAAGGTCTCAGTCATTGTAAAAGGAGTTCCGAGCAGGCAAAGTTTTTTGACATTTCGTCTGACAGCTTCGGCTTTTGTTGCCTCTATTATACTGATCATCGGGACGGGGCAAAACTCATTTACCGCTTTGAAAACTTTGTGAGGAGTGTTGGAAGCCATCACGACGAACTCTGCGCCTGAGTGACTGAGGTTTTCACACTTTTTGCTCAATACATC
>JAQIDA010000210.1 GCA_027858275.1 Candidatus Kapaibacterium sp.
CCTATTGCGCCGTATTTTTTAGCAAAATCTGTCAAACCGTCAATTTTTTTACGAGAGAATTGTTTTGCGCCGCCTTTGACGTTCAGCACAGCGATTTCACCGCCGTTATTCGCTATATCTGCAAATACTTTGAAGCCGCAATCTTTAACAAGATCAGTGATCGTAGTGATTTCCATCCCGAAACGAAGATCCGGCTTGTCACTTCCGAACCGAACCATCGCGTCATGATATGTCATACGCTCAAACGGAGCTGTTATATCCATTCTGAGAATATCTTTCCATACTTCCTTTATGAAGCCTTCAGTCATTTCAATAATTTCATCCTGATCGACGAAAGACATTTCACAATCGATCTGAGTGAATTCCGGCTGTCTGTCCGAACGCAAATCTTCATCCCGGAAGCATTTGACTATTTGCATATATTTATCAAATCCCGACACCATCAGAATTTGCTTGTAAAGCTGCGGAGATTGGGGCAAGGCATAGAATTTTCCCTTATTAATACGGCTCGGCACCAAGAAATCTCGCGCTCCCTCAGGAGTAGATTTCATAAACACCGGTGTTTCTATTTCCACAAACTCTTTTTCATAGAAATACTTATGAGTGATTTGATAGAGCTTGTTGCGAATCAGAAAATTGTTCTGCATTGAGGGGCGTCTCAAATCCAGATAACGATATTTCAAACGAGTTTCTTCGTTCAAATCAATATCATCATCAATTTCGAAAGGCGGCAATTCCGCTTTGTTGATAATAGTATATTCCGAAAGAAGTATTTCGATCAGTCCCGTAGGAATATTTGGATTTGGATTTTCGCGCATACGAACTTTGCCGCTGACTGAAATCACAAACTCAGATTTTAATTCTTTTGCCAGTTCATAAAGCTCGGGAGTATTTTCGGGTTCGATTACGATCTGAGTGATACCGTATCGGTCACGCAAATCTATAAAAGACAGACCTCCGAGGTCACGGACTCCGTCAATCCAGCCGTTGAGCGTGATATCCGTGCCGGCATTAGGAGGTCGTAATTCGCCGCATTTATGTGTTCTTTTCGGGAAATTCATTATTGCCTACAATTATTTATTTAATAATCATTTATATCTGTTCTTTGCAAAATTAAGAAACTTCCGGCATTTAGCGGGCTTATTTGATTTATTTATCTGAACATGAAAAATATGGGAGTCCTGAGAACTTTTCCCTTCTCACTTTGAAATACAAGGATTCCCGGCATGATAGTTGTAAGAAATAATATGTAACAGCAGTGTTTAGGTTTTTTATTGTTTTAGGGGAGATCATGGAAGTATCATTATTAAAAGCAGGGTTTATCATCGTCGCAACGGCGGGATTTGTACTTATTAATATAGGTTCAAGGATCAAGGCCGGGCGTATGATTAAGGCTGTTACGGCAGGTAAATTATCAAAATCAGATCAAGGATCTAATTAATCTCATTTTTATTGGACGGAGTACACAGTGCGCAAGCTCATTCATACTGTATTAATCATTGCAGCGGCAAACCTCTTGCTGCTCGGATGTCAAGCGAGCGTACGTTTCACAAGTTCCTCAGCCTTTAAAACATCGGCACGTCAAACTTCATATCGAGCAAGATCAAACAATAATTATTCTAACTACTCTAACTCTAAAACTCCGGTTATTCAAAAGATTACTCCGGTCAGCGATCCCGTGCGTAACAAAATTCTGAAAGAAGCTCAAAAATGGCTTGGTACACCCTACTGCTGGGGAGGCCAAAACAAGCGCTGTACAGATTGTTCCGGTTTCGTTCTCGAAATATTCAAAAGCTGTGGCATTTCATTGCCTCGAACAGCAGAACGACAATTCTTCTATTCTCAAGCAGAAAACAACGGAGATATATCTCCCGCGGATCTGGTGTTCTTCAGAAAAAACGGCAATATTACGCACGTTGGTATTTATGCAGGCGACAATAATTTCATACACGCTTCTTCCTCAGACGGTGTTAAAATCAGCTCACTTAACAAAAAATACTATCGCGATCATTTTGCAGGTTTCGGCAAAATATTTTAAGAAAGTCGAATCTTGAAGGTTTTCTGCAGCAGAAAATTCAAATACTCCATACTGTCAGGCATTTTTTTCTACTGTGATTGTTTATCCACACTTTGAATACACACAATCTCTTCATTATATGAATTTGTGTTAATCTCAAGTGCTTTTCTATTACAATTATTTAATACGTTTAAAGATGATTTGAATATTTATCAGTTTTGTATCCGGAGGTATGTATATATCAGTAACAGAGCGAGTTTTAAGTCAAGTTGTGTTGTAGTTCGCGCCTGTTTTCGGGCTAAATATACCAGTATTACAAAAGTAGTCGAAATTGAAGCTTAAAAAACCATAAAAGTTAGCGATTTATTTCGTATTTTTTCGGCGAATTTGAATGCGAGAATTCTATAACATATAGTAGGATTCAAGACGGTTTTCAGTTGAGTTTGACACGACTCTAAAAAAAGTAGATAAATCGATCTAAAATAAATAATCAAATTTTATTCATATTTCAGAAATGTGTATGAGTGTTATTAAAACTAAAAAGGGCTTGAATATTCCGATTAAAGGAACTCCACAAGTCGCTGTCACAGACGGAACGAAAATCTCGTCTGTAGCGATTCTTGGTAGTGACTATGTCAACATGAAGCCTACTCTTAAAGTGAAAGTCGGCGACAGCGTCAAGCTGGGTCAAATACTTTTCACCGATAAGAAGTTGCCCGATATAAACTTTACGGCACCCGGTGCCGGCAAAGTTAAGGCAATCAATCGAGGCGCAAAGCGCGTCTTCCAATCACTGGTCATCGAGCTTGAAGGCAAGGAAGAAGTAACATTCGAATCCTTTCCTGAAAACAAATTAGACTCGCTTGATCGCGCAAAAGTCAAAAGCATTCTTTTGGAGTCCGGACAATGGGTTGCTCTCAGGCAAAGACCTTTCAGCAAATCCGCTGATCCGAAAACTATTCCCAACAGCATTTTCATTACTGCTTCCGATTCGAATCCTTTGGCTCCGTCCATGGATAAGATTGTCGCCGCTAATGAAAGCGCTTTCAACAACGGAGTAAAAGTAATCTCGCGTCTGACCGACGGCTTAGTATATCTATGCAAAACAGCAGGCTCGAATATTCCAAATCCTGATCTGAAGAATTTGCGAATTCAAGAATTTGCGGGGCCGCATCCTTCGGGCAATGTCGGTACACACATTCATTTCCTTGATCCTGTAAGCCTGAATAAAACAGTATGGCATATCGGATTGCAGGATGTGATCGCAATCGGCAAATTGTTTGTCGAAGGCAAAATCTCTACTGAAAGAATCGTCGCTCTCGGAGGCACGGCTTTCAATGATCCGCGTATGGTAAGAACCAGACTCGGCGCATCAGTCTATGATGTTACTCTCGGCGAATTGAAAGACGGCGACAACCGAGTTATCTCAGGTTCAGTTCTGACAGGACACGAATCAAAAGAACCTTTCAATTTCCTCGGCAGATATCATCAGCAGATAAGCGCGATAGCTGAAGGCAGAAAAAGAACTTTCTTCGGTTGGGTCAGCCCCGGATTTAATATGTTCTCTAACAAGAACATATTGGCTTCCTGCTTAATCCCCGGCAAGAAGTTCGATTTCAATACAGCCCTTCACGGTGGTGAAAGAGCAATTGTGCCGGTCGGAAGTTACGAAAAAGTTATGCCTTTGGACATATTGCCAACTTTCTTGCTCCGAGCTCTGGCTTGCAATGATATTGAAGAAGCAGAACAACTCGGTTGTTTGGAGCTGGACGAAGAAGATCTTGCATTGTGTACATTTGTGTGCCAATCAAAGATCGACCACGGCGCTGCCCTCAGAAGAAATCTGACTATTTTAGAGAAGGAGGGATAATATATAATGTTAAGAAAAATGCTCGATAATATCGGCAAAAAATTTGAAAAAGGCGGAAAGCTGGAAAGACTCTTTCCTTTATATGAAGCCGCTGATACAATCTTCTATACCTCCGGGAAGGTAACTAAATCCGGATCTCATGTTCGCGATGTTAATGATCTGAAACGAACTATGACGATGGTGGTTTTCGCTCTGATTCCCGTTGTCTTAATGACTATGTATAATACAGGATTTCAGGCGAATTCAGCATTGCAAAACCTCGGCGCAACATCTGTCGAAGGATGGCGCGGCTCAGTTCTCTCTTTCTTAGGAATCGGTTTAGATTCCGGAAGTATATTTGAAAATATGATGCACGGCGCTTTGTTCTTCCTTCCTCTATACTTGGTCACATTGGCCGTAGGCGGATTTTGGGAAGTTCTTTTCGCAACCGTAAGACGGCACGAAATAAATGAAGGCTTCTTTGTAACAGGTTTACTCTTTCCATTGATATGCCCTCCGGATATTCCATTCTGGCAAGCCGCTCTCGGTATATCATTTGGTGTGGTAATCGGTAAAGAAGTATTCGGCGGAGTCGGTATGAATATTTTGAACCCCGCTTTGACCGGCCGCGCGTTTTTGTTCTTTGCCTATCCGGCTCAGATTTCGGGCGATTCGGTGTGGGTCGCAGTTGACGGCGTGAGCCAAGCTACTCCTCTTTCTCAGTTTGCTGACAAAGCTTTGGAAATGACTACCTCTTGGTGGGATGCTTTCTACGGAATGATTCCCGGATCAATGGGCGAAACTTCAACTTTGGCAATCTTGATCGGTGCCGCAATATTAATTCTTTCAGGCATAGGTTCATGGCGAATTATGCTGAGTGTCTTTGTCGGTATGGTTCTCATCGCTTTGATGTTTAATGCTATAGGCAGCGAGACTAACCCGATGTTTGCCGTAACTTGGCAGTGGCATTTCGTACTCGGAGGCTTCGCTTTCGGTATGGTCTTTATGGCAACTGACCCCGTATCGGCTGCAATGACTCAGAAGGGACAGTATATATACGGTTTCCTCATTGGGGCTTTGGTAGTTCTAGTACGCGTAGTAAATCCGGCCTTCCCCGAAGGTATGATGCTCGCGATACTGTTCGGAAATACATTCGCTCCGGTTATAGATAAGATATTTGTTAATAAAAATATCAAAAGGAGGCTGTTAAGAAATGCAAAATGACAGTATAAAGAAAATCATTATGGTATCAGTGGGTGTATGTTTGGTTTGCTCAATTTTTGTTTGCTCAGCAGCGGTTTTCCTGAAACCATTGCAGACACAGAACAAGAAACTTGATAAGATCAAGAACATACTTGTTGCCGGTGACCTTATGCAAGAAGGCATCGACCCCGAAAAGATATTCAATGAAAAGATAGAAGCGGCAATCATCGAAGTCGCTACAGGTGAAACATTCCCTAAAGAAAAGTACGATGATGTTTTGAATATTGCAAAATATGAAATCAAAGATATTGCGGATAATGAAAAATACGGAATGGATATTCCTAAAGATGAGGATACTCCCGCAATTGGCAGAATGCCTAAATTCATGCTTATATATATGGTAAAAGATGCCTCGGGCACCGTTGAAAAATACATTCTGCCTATATACGGCAAAGGACTCTGGTCCACAATGTACGGATTCATAGCCATGGACAAAGACCTGATGACAGTCAGAGGATTCACTTTCTACGATCACGGCGAAACTCCTGGTTTGGGCGGCGAAGTCGATAATCAAAAGTGGAAAAACAGCTGGAAAGGCAAAACAGCGATTAATGAAAACGGCGAAGTAGTGATTCATGTTATCAAAGGTCAGGTCAATCAGGAAAAACCCGAAGCGATAAGCCAAATAGACGGTCTCTCGGGATCGACTCTGACAACTCGCGGTATTGACAATCTTGTAAAATTCTGGCTCGGAGAAAACGGCTACGCCAAATTCTTCGCCAAGCTGAGAAAGGACGGATCAAATGGCTAAAATGAAAGAGGTCTTATTGGATCCGATCTTTAAGAATAACCCTATCGCTCTTCAAGTGCTTGGTGTTTGTTCTGCTTTGGCGGTTACTTCAAAGATGGAAACGTCTGTCGTAATGTCATTAGCCGTAATTTTTGTTATGGCTCTGTCCAACACAGCACTAAGTTTAATAAGAAATCACATCCCGTCGAGTGTACGTATCATAGTCGAAATGACAGTGATAGCCTCGTTGGTAATTATTGCCGATCAGTTGATCAAAGCATTCGCTTATGATGTCAGCAAGCAGTTGTCGGTATATGTAGGACTAATTATAACAAACTGTATCATCATGGGCCGAGCGGAAGCTTACGCCTTGAAACAACCGCCCGGAAAGTCTTTCATAGACGGAATCGGGAACGGTTTGGGATATTCGTTTGTGTTAATAGCTGTCGGATTTGTCAGAGAGCTTTTGGGAGCAGGCAAATTGTTCGGTATCGAGATATTACCTTTGGTAAATGACGGCGGATGGTATGTTCCTAACGGCTTGCTTTTGCTTCCCGCAAGCGCGTTTTTCCTTATCGGATTTTTGATATGGGGCATAAGAGTATGGAAACCAGAACAAGTAGAGGAGGAGAATTAAGATATGTTTGAAGAATATTTAAGCTTATTTATAAAAGCGATTTTTATCGAGAATATGGCTTTGGCCTTCTTCCTCGGTATGTGTACATTCCTTGCGGTATCAAAAAAAGTTGATACGGCGATTGGTTTGGGCATAGCGGTTGTTGTTGTATTGTTGATTACAGTTCCGATCAACAATCTTGTATATCACGCGATTTTAGCACCCGGAGCTTTGGCTTGGGCCGGAATGCCTGATGCAGACCTTAGTTTCCTCGGTTTGATAACTTATATCGGCGTAATTGCCGCTACCGTTCAAATCTTGGAAATGTTCCTTGATAAATTCGTACCGAGCCTCTACAACGCGCTTGGTATCTTTCTTCCTTTGATTACCGTTAACTGCGCAATCCTTGCGGGTTCGTTGTTTATGGTCGAAAGAGACTACACTTTCGTCGAATCTATTGTGTACAGTACGGGTAGCGGTATCGGTTGGGCTATTGCAATTATCGGTCTTGCGGGTATCCGTGAAAAACTGAAATACAGTAATATTCCCGACGGTCTCAAGGGATTAGGTATCACATTTATAGCAGCGGGTCTGATGGCAATGGCGTTTATGTTATTTTCCGGTATACAATTGTAAGGAGCAATAAATTATGAATGAAACAAATATAATACTCGTCGGCGTGCTGATGTTTACGCTGATTGTACTCTTGCTCGTTCTTGTAATTATTCTCGCTAAATCGAAGTTGGTTGCCAAAGGCAACGCTAAAATCATCATCAACGGTGATCCTTCGAAAAGTGTAGAAGTGCCTTTTGGCGGTAAATTACTGAACGCGCTTGCGGAAAGAGAAATATTTATTCCGTCGGCTTGCGGCGGCGGCGGTACTTGCGGCGAATGCAAGATGATTGTTAAAGAAGGCGGAGGAGAAATCCTGCCTACGGAAACTCCGCAGTTCACCAGATCGCAGATCAAAGAGGGATTCAGATTGTCATGCCAAGTGCCTGTAAAAAGCGACATGAAAATCGAAGTTCCCGCTGAAATCTTCGACATTAAAAAATGGGAATGTACAGTTCGTTCTAACGAAAACGTTGCTACGTTTATCAAGGAATTGGTACTCGAACTCCCAAGCGGCGAGTTGATCGACTTCCGCGCAGGCGGGTATATTCAGATCGAATGTCCTCCCCACGAATTAGATTACAAAGACTTCGCAATTGAAGAAGAATACAGAGAAGATTGGGATCGTTGGAATGTATGGCAATACAAATCTGTTGTCAAAGAAGACACGGTCAGAGCTTATTCGATGGCCAGCTATCCTGAAGAGCAAGACATTATCATGCTCAATGTCAGAATAGCTACTCCGCCGCCGAACAATCCCGAAGCACCTCCGGGAATAATGTCTTCGTACATTTTCAACCTGAAACCGGGCGACAAGTGCATGGTCTCCGGCCCTTACGGAGAATTCTTCGCACGCAAAACTCAGAACGAAATGATATTCGTAGGCGGCGGTGCCGGTATGGCTCCCATGCGCTCGCATATCTTCGATCAGTTGAAACGTATCGGTTCCGACCGTAAGATGACTTATTGGTACGGAGCCCGTAGCTTGAGAGAAATTTTCTATCAGGATCATTTCGATAAGTTGCAGGAACAATTCCCTAATTTTGAATGGCACGTTGCCTTGTCCGACGCATTGGAAGAAGACAATTGGCAAGGTCCGACAGGATTCATCCATCAAGTTCTTTTCGATATGTATCTCAAAAATCATTCGGCTCCGGAAGATTGCGAATACTATCTCTGCGGCCCGCCTGTTATGAACAGCGCCGTAGAAAAAATGCTGGAAGAACTCGGAGTAGAGCCTGAAAACATCATGTTCGATGATTTCGGATTTTAGCATTTGAGTAAGGAATAGTGTTTATATAAAAAAACGCCCGCTGTCTTTTTGACGCGGGCGTTTTTTTGTGGTTTTGTCCAAGATGTCAGACAGCAAAGAAGGTGTCTGACATCGAAGAGGAAGAATCTTTTTTCTAACTCCCCTCCTGCTCCGAGGAGGGGTGCCCGAAGGGCGGGGTGGTTCTTTTCTTCGATGGAATCCACTTTCTTGAGTAGATTCCATCTTCTTTGGCTCTAACAAAAGACGGAATCCACTAAAGAATGTGGAATCCGTCTCGGTTGCTAAATCTTTTCCCCCGCCTGCGAAGGAGGAGGGGGTTAGGGGGTGGTTCTTATCTCATTCCCCCGAATAATTCTTCAAAAAATCAAAAATCAACCTCACGCCGCTGCCCGTGCCGCCTTTGCCGCGATACGAATCCTGAGAGGATATTTCCGCCGTTCCGGCTATATCCAAGTGGATGTAGGGATAGTCAGTGAAATGTTCGAGGAATTTGCCGGCCGTAATCGCGCCGCCTGTGGAACCGCCTAAATTCTTCAGATCGGCGATGTCAGATTTGATCTGCTCATCATATTCATCCCAGAAAGGAAATCGCGCTATGCGTTCATATACGTTTTCGCCGCTTGCTGTCAGCTTCTCAAAAACTCCTTCAGCGGCATTTCCCATACCCACTATGCCATACCTGCCGATAGCAGCAGCAGCGGCACCTGTCAAAGTTGCCATATCTATAACAAGCTCCGGGTCATAATTCTTAGCATAGCTGAGAGCGTCCGCAAGAATCATTCGGCCTTCAGCGTCGGTGTTCAGCACTTCGACAGTCTGACCGCCGTGCATGTGAATAACATCTCCCGGAGCGTAAGCATTGCCCGAAGGACGATTGTCCGTCGCCGGAATCAATGCGATTACATACAGCGGAAGTTTTGCTTTGGCGCAAGCGAACATCGCACCGATCACAGCTGCAGCACCGCCCATATCAGCTTTCATTCTGTCCATGCTGTTTTTTGTAGGTTTCAAACTCAGCCCGCCGGTATCAAATACAACACCTTTGCCTACAAGGATAATCGGTTTTGTATTGATCGCGTTACTCGGTTTCCAAGTCATTATTGAAA
>JAQIDA010000211.1 GCA_027858275.1 Candidatus Kapaibacterium sp.
ATCACATTCTAAAACCAAAACAGCAAAAATGGTCTTGCAGGATATAATAATTCAACTATGAAAGTACAAGCGAACAACTAAAATGAATATTGCATTATGTATATAATTTACTTAGTATTACCGCAAGGCAGAAACAGACATTACATTGCTCAGATAACAGAATTTTACCCGGGCGCTAATGCAGTACAAAAAAATCATGGGCGATACGATTCTTGTTACGGATTTGTTTCTTTTTTGCTGTTCCCGAAAGCCAATACGTATCGTCATAGCTTAAAAATAGTCTATTCCATGCGCCGATTTGATCTGCATGTATCCGGTATTTCTCTGCTGTCTCACTTAATGTGAGACGTTCGCTTAGGGCTTCATGTACGACTTTAGTCTTGTATGCGGCTGTAAATTTTCTTCGTGTTTGCATAGCCAACCATTTACTGATTTAGCATTTAACTTGTTGTCCTATTTTTTTGGGGGTATTATATAGAGCTTGTGGTTTTTCATGCAAAAATATTAAAAAATGATAAGGAACAAGAAAACTGCAGCCAACTACAAAACTATAGCAATAAAAAGCCAAACTACATTGTGAAAATAGTTTGGCTCCGTATTAATAATCTATCTTGAGTAATAGACTATTATTCCGCTGTATTTTTTGATGAATTTACTAATGAAGTCAGGAAAAATGATAGCCCTACACCAATTGATATAAGTCCTAAAAATGCTAATATGATAAACAAAAATGATTCCACCCACAATATAGTACAAAATTCGATCCCTAATCCAATAATAGTGAATATTGCGGCAAGTAAAAATCGAGTCGGACGGTTAGATATTTTTTTCATTCCTTCTCCCTATTCCGCCATTCCGAATTTATCAATCTATGACTCGGATTCACATCTCCAAAACAGCAGTTATGTACTCTATTTAGGATAAATTTTTTTGGTTTGATTTCATAGATTTTATTTCTTTATACACTTGCTTTAACACATAGATTCTCTGTCAAATAATACCAATGGAGGCATTTATGTTATTATCATTCTACTATACATGGAATATTTGCTAAACAACAGAATTTGAGATAAGTCCGATAAAATTAATAGCCGAGATCTGTAATTTCAAGCAATTTTTTATCGGTAAGGACAATTCATCAAATATTATTTTTATATCTCATACGGGTTTATTAAAAAAAAGGGAGCTGACGCTCCCTTTTTAGATTCATTTATCAACATTCATTTAGAATGAGATAACTGCTTCGAGTGTTATACCATTGAAATTCGCGCCTGCATAGCTGCTTGTCGGAGCGAAATCAGTGTAATTCTGGTTAACATAGATAACTTTTGTTAAAATGTTTCTTGTCATGAACCAACCTAAGCC
This sequence comes from Candidatus Kapaibacterium sp., assembly GCA_027858275.1. Classification (GTDB taxonomy): domain Bacteria; phylum Bacteroidota; class Ignavibacteria; order Kapaibacteriales; family UBA2268; genus JAQIDA01. Next base: position 1,366 of record JAQIDA010000211.1, read on the forward strand.
TGCTTCAATTCTGTCGATAGAGACAGTTTCATCAATAGCATTTTTGTCATCGCCGGATGCCATATTATATTTAATGCCGCCATAAAGATTGTCATCTGTTCCAAATCTATAGAGTAATTCACTTGCGAACTGTGTCCAAGCCATATCTTTATCATTAGATACACCATCACCGCCGGTAGTCATTTCAAATGTTGAGAATAATTCAAGCCCTTTGTATTTTATTAAGTTATTGAACATCATAGCAGTAACTTTGCTTTTGAAAGAAGGTGCGTATCTACCGGCTTTGTAGCTGGCATCCTCACCGACACTCTGGATCACATTATAGAAACGTGAACCTGTTCTGTCGCCATGATAAAGATAGATACTTCTTGCCTGTGCTGTATGATAAACTGAACCTGTTATTCTGAGTCTGAAATCATCGTTGATCTGTTTGTCATAACCGACTTTGGCAAGGATAGCAGGAGTAGTTGTTTCAGGAGAAGTAACTGATTGGTTCAATTTAGCATTAGCGAATCCAAGCATACCGATAAAACCACTATTCTGATAATAAACTTCAGCACCTATTTCAGTAACAAAAGCATCCATGATTAAGTTACCAACAAAAGGATTCATAAAAGCAGCACCGTTGTCAGACCTTCTGAAATGAGCGTCACCGTAGTTGTTTTCCATCTGACCAACTTTAATAGTTGTGTAATCCATCAAACTACCCAAAAAGCCTTTAGAGATGAAGTCTAATTTATCTATCTGGAGATATCCGCCCTTTACCCATGTTTCATGGTGATGATTAGAAGCAAGATAAAGATCCAAATTCAATCTTACACCGTCAGCAAGCTGAACGTCGATAAACAAATTTGCAGTAGGTAAGTTGAAATCCGAGCCTAATTCAATCAAACCGGTACTATCAGTAATTGCAATATCATTTTTCTGGCTGATTGACTGCATCTGCAATGCAAAAGCTCCGCCGATTCTGATTTGTCTGCCTGTATAAGGCGCAGAGTTGTCTTTAGGAGTTTCAAATACATTGAGTCCGTCTTTGTCTCTCGGAGTAAAATTCTGAATTTCAGCAAATTGAGAAGTCGCAAACATAGTGCTTACGAAGAAAATTAATGCGATTGAGAAAAGTTTGTTAAATAATTTCATCTGTCGATCCTTTTGGTTGTAAATGTTTTTAAAGTCAATTATTTTATTATTTAAGAGTGTATTGACTATTTGATATATATAGGTCTAAATTCAGTTTAAGTTTTTCGTCAGCTACGATCAATCCGAAGAGTGCTGAAGGCGGTTCAATGTCAAAGTCCTTCATATTTATATCGGCTGTACATTGAACTCGATATCTTGAGTCTCTTATCGATTCGGATATTATTACTATCAAGCTTGTCATTTTAGATTTTCCGGCGACAGACAATAAGCCCTTGACTTTTACTTTGGTCTTTTTGTTTCTATCGTCTACGTTCAGTATACTCGCATTTTCAAGCTTGAAACTAATTTCGGCGTACTTTTCGGCTTTGAGAGCGTCATACATATCGTCGTTCATGATTGAATGACCGCAATCAAGCATTTTTGTCTTAACTTTAAAGTAAGCTTCTACAAAGAACTTTGTAGTTGTGTCTTTCCAATTTTCAATTTTGGTGAATCCGGGTACTGAATCTACGACGGCCTGTCCGTCTATTCTCAGTGATGTGCAACTATAATCGTTCAAAGTGCTTGTGCCTTCTATCCATAAGCGGCTGTTACTCTCAATGTAGTACTTACCGAGCTTTAGGGCTTGCAAACTGCTTGGGCTGAATGCAGCCATTAGCAGATATGCTACACTGAATAATAAGATTATATGTTTTACTGCCGGTTTCATCGTTGATTAGCCTTGTTTTAGAGTTAAATCAAAAGAAATTTTAACTTCATCTGCGGTGTTGACTGTTCCAAAAAACATGGAAGGAGGCTCAATGCCATAAGTAGACATTTTGAGACTTGTACTGCCTGTGACAGCAAGAGCATTGCCTTTTTTCTTGATGGTCAATGTGATATATACTACTTTTGTTACACCCGAGATTTTAAGATTTCCTTTTGCTTTTACTTTTGCGACATCGCCTTTCACATTCAGTAAATCTGCTTTTATCAGATTGAATGTGATATTAGAGAAATCATCAACATTGAATGCTTCGTGCATATTTTCTGTTAAATCTTCGTCTTTATTAGTAATTTTTTTAACCGGTATTACGAGGCTGACTTTATTCAATTTTCCTGATTTATCAGCTGAGAATAAATCCCCCTCGATTGAAACATTGCCTTTTAATTTTGTAGCTTTGCATGTAAAATCATGAATAGTAGATGTTCCGTCGAACCACAATTTGCTGCCGCTGTTTACCTTGTAGTTTTGATCTGCTGAAACTGCTGTTGAAAAAGTGATGCCCGTCAGCAAAATCGCTATTGACAGCACATAAAACAATCTTAGTGTTTTCATATTTCCCCTATTTATTTTAACATATTTCATAGTTATTCTCATTTTTAAGTGTTTTAAATTTTCTTCGTCGGACTTAATAATTTAGCAACATCCGCTCTACACCTATATGGGTTACAAACAGGATGCCGGAAATATTTGGGAGGCATATAAAGCAAAAAAATCAAATATTTAATATTTGATAATTTACTGATAAAATTGAAGTTATGGAGTTGAATATTTTTTTTGAAGTTTGCAAGCGAGGGATTAGTCGCTGCTAAATATATTGTTATTTGGAGCGAATTTCCGCTTAAAAAAACGGATATTCGCTTTTTTAAATGATCTAATTTTCGTCGAAATTTATGCCGTATTTGTTAATCTTCGTTCTGAGAGTTGACGGCGGAATTCCAAGAATTTCGGCTGAGTTATTT
>JAQIDA010000066.1 GCA_027858275.1 Candidatus Kapaibacterium sp.
ATTGACGCTATAGTTATCTGTCGAGTCATTTTTTGTTGCGGGTTTATCTGAATATTCCATCGGACGAACGTCAACTCGCCACAAATCCGCAACGAGAATAATTGCGAAAACAGCGAACATTGCAGTTTTTTTCAATTTCCCTTTGACAAAAGCAAATGCCGTCAGAGCGACAGCAAGTGCTAAGAATCCGCCTATCATCCAGTCGTTGACTGCGTTTGACCAGATAAAATCTTTGATTTCCTGAGGATATCTTCCGGTTAAGTTGCTTGCGTCGACAGCGTTCATATAAGATGATTCGCCGGTGACGGAATATATCACACCTATCAGCAGGAATCCTGCAGCGGCAGCCATTCCGACGTATAACAATTTATTATCATTGCCGCTCATCTCCTTTTTCATCGCTACAATCGAGCTGATCCCGAAGCCTGCCATTATCGGAACGGCAAATTGCATCATGGCAAGCGCCATACTCGGCGCTCGGAATTTATTGAAAGTCGGGACGTAATTATAGAATAGGTCGTAGAGAAGCGGGAATGTATATCCGAATGACAAGAGCAGCGAAAACAGCGATAATGCCATTAGGAACTGCACAAATATGTTTTTGCGATTGCGAATGAATCCGAACAGGGCCAGTCCCAGAACTCCTATTCCCATATACGGAGCTGCGTCCTCGATTGGTTTTTGTCCCCAATAAGTAGGGATTACGGTTTCTTTGTTTCCTGTTACTCGTCCCGTAAATTTGACCTTGCCGAATCCGTGATAGCTCGGAACTAAGAAGTTCATCATTTCGTTGGGACTGAATGACCACATGGTGGAATAATCATAATCATTTCCGCCCGAGGCATCCTGATGTTTGCTGTCAGTCTGCATTATCGGTGCCGATCCGCGTGTCGAATACGGAGTATATTCCAGGATAGACAAGTATCTGTCGGATGACATCATGAAAGCCATTCCGGCGGCAACAACGAGGAAGCCCGCGGTTTTTAATACTTTCATCGGTTCTTTTTTGCTGATTAATCTGCTGACTAATTCGAACAAAAGGTATAAGCCTGCCGTGCATCCTGCGTAAAATATCATCTGAACATGGCTCGCCTCCATCATCAAATGCAGGGCAATTGTAAGTCCTGCCAAATGCAGCAGGGAGAATTTCACTCTAAGTTTTTCGAGGAACATTATTATAAACGGGAACATGGCGAATACTACGGGTTTGGTGTTATGCCCGATCATGATCCAAACAATGACGCTTGTAGAAAATACTGCCGCAAAAGCCGTGAAGAACGCTACGAAACGTTCCTGATCTTTTGTGCGCATCAGCAGATACATCCCCACGCCGTAGAGGGCATAAAAGAACGCGATTCTTGCAGAGTCGCTGCCGAATATTGTTCTAAAAAGTTCAGATAAGCCGAATATAATCTCAGGGATGAAATCCCATAGGCGCTCGCCGGTTGTCAGCAGCGCGCCGAAGCTCGGCATTCCGCCGAATATATAAGGCATCCACAAGGGGAAGTTGCCGCTTTCGGCTGCGTTGTCCACATAAGGACGAAAACTGATTGACGCCAAGTTGTCGGAGGAAATGAAGCCCCCGCCGAAAACCGCACCGCTCAAAAAAACAAATACAGATATAACGATCAAGGAGATAAAAGCTAAATCCTGATATTTTTCAGGGATCAAAGGCTTTTTCTGTATGGGTTCCTTAGCGAGTTTTTTGTCTCGGATTTTCTTTTCAATAATTTTCTTTGCCATTTCAGTTCCGAAGTATTTATTTAAGATTATTTATATGTCACAGATTATTTGCCCCGATGCGATTGAAAAACATATTCGATCCAAAACGCAACCGACATCAATCAGCTAAATTAATTAAAATTATTGGTTCACAAAACTGAATTATTAATTATTGGGCAGAATGGCAGAAAAATAATCTTGAATCCCGAAAGGATGACATGATTATAGCCAAAGTTAAAAAAGTTTTATTAAAACCCCGAAGGGGTGAAATAATTTTGTCACCCCTTCGGGGTTTTCAGAGCAGAGAATTTATATTTTTATTCTTCTCATACTCTCCTCCTGTCCTAGGAGGAGTACCCGGAGGGGGAGGTGGTTCTTATCTATAAACAAAAAACCCCGATTGAGGCTTATGCACAATCGGGGTTTTTATAAAATAGAATTTCCGGAATATCAGCTGTTCATAGACATTAGGAAATCGTAGTTGTTCTTTGTGCCTTTCATGCGGCTGAGCAGGAATTGCATACCCTCCACAGGGTGCATTTCGCTGAGAACTTTACGGAGAATCCATATACGCTGGAGTTCATCAGGTTTGAGCAGAAGCTCTTCTTTACGAGTGCTGGATTTTTTCACGTCAATCGCGGGATAGACTCTGCGTTCCGCCACGCGGCGATCGAGAACTAATTCCATATTGCCCGTACCCTTGAATTCTTCGAAGATAACTTCGTCCATTCTACTGCCTGTATCAACAAGAGAAGTAGCGATAATCGAAAGCGAACCGCCTTCTTCCACTTTTCTTGCGGCACCGAAGAAACGCTTTGGTTTGTGCAATGCGTTAGCATCCACACCACCTGATAAGATTTTGCCTGAGTGAGGCATAGTAGTATTATGAGCGCGTGCCAAACGAGTCAGCGAATCAAGCAATATTACAACGTGGTGCTTAGCCTCAACGAGTCTTTTCGCTTTCTGCAATACCATTTCGGCAACCTGAACATGTCTTTCCGGCGGCTCGTCAAAAGTAGAAGCAACTACTTCGGTATTCACATGGCGGCGCATATCAGTAACTTCTTCCGGACGTTCGTCGATAAGGAGAACTATTACTTTAGCTTCAGGATGATTTTTTAGGATGCTGTTTGCCATCTGCTGCAACAATATAGTTTTACCGGATTTTGGAGGCGAGACAATCAAGCCGCGCTGACCTTTTCCGACCGGGCTGAGCAAGTCGACAATACGCATGGAATAATCCATAGGCTTTGTTTCGAGCGTAAATCTTTCTTCCGGGAAATACGGAGTAAGATTTTCGAACATTGTTCTTTCGCGCAAACCGCTTGGAGGATAGAAGTTAACAGTTTCAACTTTTAGCAAAGCATAGAAGCGTTCGCCCTCTTTCGGCGGTCTGATTTGTCCGCGGATAGTGTCGCCGGTTTTCAACATAAATTTTTTGATCTGCGAGGGAGAAACATAGATATCATCCGGTGAAGGAAGATAGTTGTAATCAGCAGAACGAAGGAAACCGTATCCGTCGGGCAATACTTCGAGTACGCCGGAACTGTTAATACAGCCTTCAATTTCGGCCGCAAGATCGGGTGATTGTGTCTGAGCGTCGAGGATCTTAACGATAAGTTCCTGTTTCCTCAAATTTGAAAAGTTAGTAATTCCAAGTTCTTTGGCAGTTGCTGTAAGCTCGGCTATACGTTTAGCTTTTAACTCGTTCAGATCAATTACCGGAGCGTTGTTATCAAAATCCGAAACGGATTCTTCAACATTAATTTTTGGTTTATATACTTTCTCTTCAATAACTCTTTTGGGATTTCTATCGGTAGGAGGAGGATTGTTGTCAACTTTTCCGTAGGTTCTCTTCCTTCTTGGTTTTGCAGGAAGTTTTGCTTCGGGCTTTGCAGCAGGTTTTGGATTAGCGGGACGCGGAGTCATAATTAACTCTTTCTGATTATTTAATTGAATTTAAATGTTATGTATGATTGTTTTTTTTCTGAATCTGCTTTGAAATATCAAAAGTCAAAAGACATTTTTATCAGTGAATTTAATATGCTGCTTATAACAGAAACATTCTGTTCAGTATGTCTAATGTTTTTTGGAATAATTAAAAGTGGATGGGAAATTATAAAAAATTGTGTAT
>JAQIDA010000096.1 GCA_027858275.1 Candidatus Kapaibacterium sp.
ATAATATTAGGAGAGAAAGAGTCACAGGAAATAGTTCTTGAAGTTCTGAAGAAATCAGACAAACCACTGAAAGCAGGCGAAATAGTCGATGCTTCAGGACTAGACAGGAAAGCCGTAGACAAGGCAATTAAGGAATTGAAAAAAGAAGATAAAATTGTATCCCCCGTAAGATGTTTTTGGGAAATTAAAGAATAAAAAGCATCGCGACTCAAGAAATAATAAGAATAGAAATGAATTTTGGTATTTAAATAATAATATAGTATATTATAAAAATGGAGATGAAAATGGAAGCATTAATCGGAAAAAAAGCACCCTCTTTCAAAGCAAACGCAGTGATTAACGGAAACGAAATTGTAGAAGGTTATTCTTTGGATCAGTTCATTGGTAAAAAAGACGTTGTACTCTTCTTCTACCCACTGGATTTTACATTCGTATGTCCTACTGAGTTGTTAGCGTTTCAGGAAAAATTGGCTGAATTTGAAAAACGCGGCGTAGCTGTTGTAGGTTGCTCTGTAGATTCACAGTTCTCACATTGGGCTTGGTTGAACACAGATAAAAACAACGGCGGCATTAAAGGAGTAACATATCCTTTAGTATCAGATATGTCAACGACTATCGCAAGAAACTTCGGAGTATTGGCAGGAAAATACAACCATGATACAGGCGAATTTGACGGTGCTCCTGTTGCTTTCAGAGGAACATTCCTTATTGACAAAGAAGGCGTTGTTAAGCATTCAGTAGTTAATGACCTCGGTCTCGGCAGAAGCGTAGACGAAACATTGAGAATGGTTGACGCTCTTCATCACTTGGAAAAATACGGCGAAGTTTGCCCGGCCAACTGGAAAGAAGGCGACGACGCAATGACACCGTCACTAACAGGCGTAGCTGATTACTTGAGCAAACACTAATTTTAACAACTAAAAAAACAGGATATAAGTATGTCAACAAGAGATGATATTTATTTATGCGAAGTATGCGGACAAATGGTTGAAGTCGTTAGAGGTTCAAAACCACCGATGAAATGCTGCAATCAGAATATGAATAAATTAACAGAAAACACAACAGATGCGGCTGTAGAAAAACACATCCCCGTTGTTGAAGCAATAGAAGGCGGATTCAGAGTATTCGTAGGCGAAGTGGAACATCCGATGACAGATGAACATTGGATCGAATGGATCGAACTTATCGCAGGCGATAAAGTATATAAACAGTTCTTTAATCCCGGCCAGAAACCTGAAGCGTTTTTCAAAGTCGACGCAAAAGATGTAACAGCAAGAGCATATTGCAATCTTCACGGATTGTGGAAGAAATAAGCAAATAATCGGCTTCCGATCACTCGGTCGGAAGCCTTTTCATAAAGAATACCAAAACAAAAGGACTAATCAAATGTTTACGAAAAAAATGGAAGCGGACTTAAACGATCAGATTGTAAGAGAAATGTTTTCATCAAACCTATATCTTTCGATGAGCTCTTATTTTGAATCAATCAATCTTCGCGGCTTTGCCAATTGGATGAGAATCCAAGCAGAAGAAGAATTCGCACATACTATGAAATTCTATGAATATATTCTCGAACGCGGAGGCAGATCAATAATCGGTCAAATCAATGCCCCAAAGAATCAGTGGGATGATGTTTTGGATGTTTACGGCGAAGTTCTGGCACACGAAAGAGAAGTGACCGAAAGTATTAATAATCTTGTAAGAATTGCCAGAGAAGAAGGCGATTACGCAACAGAAAACTTTTTGCAATGGTTTGTAGCAGAGCAAGTTGAAGAAGAAGCCAACGTTTCAGACGTTTTGGAACAATTGAAAATGATTGACGGCAAGGGAGCCGGTCTTTTTATCTTGGATAGAGAATTGAAACAGAGAGTATTTGTACCAATAGCGACAACTAAATAATATTCTACAATGGAGGAACTATGGAAAAGTATATTTGTACAATATGCAATTATAATTACGACCCTGCTGAGGGGGATCCCGATAATGACATAGACCCCGGCACAGCGTTTGACAATTTGCCGGATGTGGCTCCGATGGTGTGGATCGGCAATGCCCAGCGGCGCGATTACACGCCCG
>JAQIDA010000145.1 GCA_027858275.1 Candidatus Kapaibacterium sp.
TTTTTTAATAATGCAACCTCCGGATTGCCGAATAAAGGTATAAGGAAAATTTTTATTGATGACAGCGGCAATAAGTGGTTTATCATTTCAATGGTAGGCGTGGCAAAGTACAATGATGAAAAATGGGTTATTTTTACGAAGGACAATTCAGGTTTGCCGAGCAATGACATTGTTTCTGTTAAATCGGATAGAAATGGTAATATTTGGTTTGCTACTAAAGAAAACGGAGTCGTAAAATATGATGGCAATTTTTGGACTCATTTCAGTGAAAATTCCGGATTAGCATCGAATGAAATTTCAGATATGGACTGTGATGAGTATGGAAATATGTGGTTTTACACTGTTAGTTTCGGAATATCAAAATACGATGGGAACGTATGGGAGACTTTTTCTGCCTCGGAAACTTCTGCCGGCCGGTCGGGAAAAATTGTAAAGGGTTATAACAATTGTTTGTGGTTTATTGGCAATATGATTGTTAAATATGAGAGCGACAATTGGATACCCGTTGATTTACCAGAGAACGTTATGTCGACTGACAAGATTCAGACTTTAATCATTGATAATGAAGATAATTTATGGATTGTTTCCAAAGATGAAGAGGTTGCAAAATATGACGGTAAGGCTTGGACTATTTTCAATTCAACTAATTCCAAATTACCCGAAGGTTCAATATACGCGATAGCAATCGATGAAGACGGCAATAAGTGGTTTGGAACAAGTGACGGAAGCATCTCCAAATTTGACGATCATAATTGGACAATTCAAACAAACGATAATTCTGATTTACCACATAATACTATCAACTCAATTACATTTAACGATCAAAATAAGTGGATTTTTATGGGATCATCTGTAGTTAAATATGACGGTGATAAGTGGCTGGAATATAATCAATATAACACAGGTTTGCCCAGTGCCAATATCACATCAATTGCATTCGACAAAAAAGGTAATAAATGGTTTGGAACTTCGGCAGGAGTAGTAAAATATGACGGCGAACTATGGATTTTGCAAGACGAAGAAAATTCCGGCTTATCACCTGTGTCGATTAATACAATAGTTACTGACAATGACGGTAATTTCTGGTTTGGGACTGCAGACGGAGCTGTAAAATATGACGGTGAAAATTGGACACAATATCCTATAAACAAGGTTAAATCAATAGCTTTTGACAAAAACGGGGTTGTATGGTTTGGAACGGACGGGAACGGTGTCTCAAAATATGAAGGTGACAGTATTACAACTTATACAATGGAAAATTCAGAACTGCCACATAATATAGTACATGCTGTTGCTATAGATAAAGACGGCAACAAGTGGTTCGGAACTTTTTGGGATGGAAAAGGTCTCGTTAAATATGATGACGAGAATTGGACGATTTATAAAACCTCAAACTCTGATTTACCCGCTAATTCAATTGAAAGCCTTGCTTCAGACGAGAATGGGAGCCTTTGGGTTGGAACAATTGACGGTGCAGCAAAATTTGACGGTCAAAACTGGAAAATTTATCAATCTTCAAACTCAGGTTTGTCCGGCAAAAGAATAACTACTATCAAAATTGATAATGACGGTAACAAGTGGTTTGGGTCAAACAGCAGGGGCATTTCTGTCCTCAAAGAAGACCCCGTTTCAGTCCAAGAAACGCACACAAGCAAATCAGCTCAGCAAACACAGCCTAATCCGTTCACAGGCTCTACTAAAATTATATACTCTGTGGAAAGCCCGGCTAAAGTCACAATCAGCATTTACAACTCTTTAGGTGAAAAGATCAGCCTGATAGAAGAAGGGTATAAAGAAATAGGTCAGCATAATGTCTTGTTTGAAGCAGCCGACCTTTCCCAAGGGATATATTACTATACTATACAAATGGGGAATAATATCGAAAGCGGAAAAATGATTTTGCTTAGATAGCCTGCAATAAAAAATTCATCCGATGACATTGATATCATATCTAAAGTCATCGGATAAAAAAGAATTCTAATCTATCTCGAAATTACTAATCTTTCTGTTTTAACAATTTCTCCGCCGTTGACGAGATTATAAAAATAAGCTCCGGGAGCTAAATTGGAAACAGGCAGCATTAATTTTCCGTCGCCTGCCGGTACGGCATAAGAATCAACCTTCTCGCCGGTCGAATTATAGAGAATCAATTCGGAAGAAGATGAGTTAGTATAATCAACGGAAGTTTGGCTGCTTGCCGGATTCGGATACGGAACGGAGAAAACACCTCCTGTTAAATCAGAATCCTCCGCTGATGACGATATCCCGATATAATACTTCTGTGTATACACAATGAAGTCTTCATCCGGTGCTTCAGTCACATAGAATGTGTATTCCACTTCAGTGTAGCCTTTTACGCCGTTGGCCACTAAAGTGATTTCGTAAAAATTCGGTTCTGTTGTTTCTCCCGGAAGAATCTTTACTTCGTGCCCGGCCGTAAAATCTTCTGTTGCCGGTTTCAGGCAGTCGTATAAGATGCACAGGAATAATTCGTGTCCTTCGGCTATTTCATTGAAATGTACTTTTGTTGTCATAAAGACAGAAGTATCGCTGATGTTCGTCATTTCCAATGTGCTTTTGTAGTATTTTGCCTCTGCAGTTTGAATAACATCCTCAGCGGCATGGATTTGCAAACTCTGAGCAGTCAAAGTGCCGACAAGCCCAAACGGAGATAAAATCAACAATATAAAGAGTATTTTTTTTGACATATTTTTTTCCTTTTTTATATTCATAGTCTTTCAGTCCCAAAATAATTATATTTTTGAATTAATAATTATTATTTCATACATAATATGATAGATTAAACTACGTTTTATTGTAAATATTTAATCACCGAGAAAATATATGTTAGATACACCTAAATCGCTAAGGCTTCAAATAGGAATTTTCGGCAGAACAAACGTCGGTAAATCAAGCTTTCTGAATATGATTGCCGGACAGGATGTCGCGATGACTTCCACTGTACCCGGAACTACTACTGATGTGGTGGAAAAATCTATGGAGCTTCTTCCGGTAGGTCCCGTGAATTTTCTGGATACTGCAGGATTTGATGATGTTTCGACCTTGTCAGCACAACGTATCGAAAGATCAAGAAAAATATTCGACCGCGCAGATATTGCCGTGATTATTTGCGAAGCAGGAATATGGACAAAGTTCGAAGAAGAATTGTCCGAGATTATGAAAGAAAAGAAAATCCCGTTTGTTATTGCGGTAAATAAAATTGATAATGTAGCTCCTACAGAAACATTTATCGGCAATCTTAAGAAGAAAAGCCCGAGAATCTTGCTTTGCTCAAGCATTGACGGAGATATGGAATTACGCGATAAATATATCATTGATTTTAAGAATTTGATTTTGGAAATACTTCCGACTGATTTCAGCACTCCGATGCCTTTGCTGGGTGATCTTATCAGCCCGGGTGGCTTGACCGTCATGATTATTCCGATTGATTCAGAAGCTCCTAAAGGCAGAATCATATTGCCGCAAGTGCAAGCGATTCGTGATGTTCTTGATTTTGATGCAGGCTCTGTTGTAGTCAAAGAAACTGAATACCCTGCAATACTCGACAAACTCAAAGTGAAACCGGATCTTGTTATTTGTGATTCGCAGGTGGTCGATCACATGGTTAAACATACCCCGGAAGACATCCCCTGCACCACGTTTTCAATTCTGTTTTCTCGCTTCAAGGGAGATTTGGTTGAGGAAGTGAAAGGCGCGGCAGCTATAGCTAATTTAAAAAATGAAGATAAAATTATTATCGCTGAATCATGCAGTCATCATCCGAATCAGGATGATATCGGCAGAGTAAAGATTCCTCGTTGGCTGAATAATTACTTAAAACATTCGCCGAATATCTCGCACTCGGCCGGACGTGATTATCCTGAGAATATAAACGATTATAAGGTTATTATTCATTGCGGCGCCTGTATGCTGACCAGAAATGAAAAATTAGTGCGAATCGAAAAAGCAAAACAGGCTGAAGTGCCTATCACCAATTACGGTATAGCAATTTCTATGATGCAGGGAGTTTTAGAGCGGGTTTTGACACCATTCCCTGAGGCGTTGGCAGCATTTAAAGAGAGTATTGGAGATTAGTAGAATTATTACAACCGCCGGGTTAGCCCGACGGTTGCAACAATGAAGATTAAAAGACTTTTTGTGCGCTGATAATGCTTGTACCAAATTCGGTTTCAACTTTTTCTACATGTCTGAATTTAGCTTCACGAAGGATTATCCACATTTCGGATTCAGTATAAGTATCACCGGACTTAGAATTTACCAGAGTTTCTAAGGAGAAGAGCGAGTTATTTACCGGTTTGGTACGATCATCAGATATATAATAATCTTGAACGACTATTTTTCCGCCTACATTCAGCGCATTGAAAATTTTACGAGACAATTCAATATTTTCAAAAATTGAATTGTGATGAGCGACGAATGAAATGAAGATCATATCATAACCGCTGCCAAAATCGTCAACGTCATAATCTCCGCTTATCAAAGTAATTTTGTCTTCAACGTTTTCGTCTTTGTAATATTCTTTAACATAAGGAATTACTTTGTCATAGGCAAAAACAGAGCATTTCATGTCCGTGTTAGCTTTCAAGAAAGCTAAAGCTTAATCACCTGTTCCGCCGCCGAGTTCCAAAAC
>JAQIDA010000061.1 GCA_027858275.1 Candidatus Kapaibacterium sp.
GCCTATGCTCTGCCGGTATGACAGCCTTCAAAAGTTGGCACGGATTTCGTGTGGATTCTAAGCAAGAAAGCAATTAGAATTGCTGAATTGAAAAAAAATAAAAAAATTATTAATATTTATCAGGAGGTTCGATATGACTTATTTAAGATTTGATCCATTTAAAAAATTTGATTCAATGACACGCAAAATGAACGAATACGCAAGCGAATTCGAAAAAGGCTTCACTTTTGAATCCGGAGCTTTCAATCCGAAAGCTGATATCAGCGAAAGTTCAAAAGAAGTTGTGATCTATATCGAGCTGCCCGGCATGAGCAAAACAGATGTGAAAATTTCGATCAATGAAGACAGAATGCTGACTGTAAGCGGCGACAAGAACAAAAATGACAATGTTGGAAATAAAAGATATGTCAGGAGTGAACGTAGCTACGGAGAATTCTCAAGATCATTTATGTTAGCGGAAAATGTCGGACTTGAAGATATCGACGCTAAATTTGAAGAAGGCGTACTTGTCTTGAAACTTGCCAAAATTGAACCGGCTAAGCCAAAAGTAATTGATGTTGAAATCAAATAAAGATTCTGCAACAGACAAAACGACAGAAACAATGACAGACCGGCAGACAATATGACTTAATGTCATAGCCAAACAAACATGAATTATGAATTTTAATTACGAAAATAAACAGAAGGATAATATAATGACAAGATTTTTTGTAGACCCCCGAAAAGGCTTTGAATCAGTTGGCAAACGAGTAAATGAATTTATCAATGAAGCGGAAAAAGGCTTCGGCGTCGAATACGGAGGCTATGCTCCGCGAGTGGATATTCTCGAAGATGACAAGACAATTGTCTTCGAATTTGAGATGGCAGGGATTGATAAAGCAGACGTAAAAGTCTCGGTCAATGACGAAAACGTTCTGATCGTAAGAGGTGAGAAGAAAGCAGCAAAAGACGATGAACTCTGTGCAACACGCTGTGAACGTCAGTACGGCACATTCCTGAGATCATTCCTTTTGCCGGAAAACGCAGATAAAGAAAAGATCGATGCAAAGTTTGAAAACGGAGTTCTGTATGTAACTTTCGATAAAGTTGAACCCGAAGAACCAAAGGAAATCAAGGTCGAAATCAAATAAAATATTTAGGGGCTGATTCAAGAGAACAATTTTGTTCCGACAAAGATAAAGCAGCAAAAGACGACCAATATTTTGCTGCTTTTATGTCCAAAAAACTGCTAATTACAGTTAAGATAAATGAACAAAAGATGAATTAGGGCTTTCCGGCACGTTTTTTAAACATAGACAAATTAGTTGAAATAATACATATTAATATAAATATCTAAACATAATAATAAAGGGAAATATCATGGGAAAAATTATCGGAATTGACCTCGGCACAACCAACTCGGTTGTATCAGTTATGGAAGGTTCAACACCTACAGTAATCGCTAACGTCGAAGGCGGTCGTACGACTCCTTCAATGGTCGCGTTTGCCAAAGGAGGCGAAAGACTCGTCGGACAGGCTGCCAAAAGACAAGCAGTTACTAATCCCGGCAACACTGTATATTCAATCAAACGCTTCATGGGACGCCGTTTCGACGAAGTAAGCGAAGAAATGACAATGATTCCATACAAAGTTATCGCGGCGAAAGACGGAAATTCAATCAGAGTGGTAGCAGACGGTCGCGAATACTCAGCACCTGAAATTTCAGCTATGACGCTTCAGAAAATGAAACAAACAGCTGAAGAATACCTCGGCTCAAAAGTTGACGAAGCGGTTATCACTGTTCCGGCATACTTTAATGATTCACAGCGTCAGGCTACAAAAGACGCAGGCGAAATCGCCGGATTGAAAGTTCGCAGAATCATCAACGAACCTACTGCAGCTGCTTTGGCTTATGGTCTTGACAAAAAGAACAAAAACTCAACTATAGCTGTATATGATCTCGGCGGCGGAACATTTGATATATCCGTTCTCGAAATCGGCGACGGCGTATTCGAAGTGAAATCAACAAACGGTGATACTCACCTCGGCGGCGACAACTTCGACAAACGTATTATAGACTTCTTGGCTGACGAATTCAACAAACAAGAAAGTATTGATCTTCGCAAAGACCCGATGGCATTGCAGAGACTTCGCGAAGCTGCAGAAAAAGCAAAAACAGAATTGTCACAAATGCTTCAGACTGACGTCAACTTGCCGTTTGTTACAGCAACAGCTGACGGTCCGAAGCATCTTAATATCAATATTACAAGAGCAAAATTCGAAAGCCTTTGCGCTGACTTGTTCGAAAGAACTATTCAGCCCTTGAAAAGCGCTCTCGAAGACGCAAAATTGTCCCCAAATCAGATTGACAATGTTATTCTCGTCGGCGGTTCAACAAGAATTCCTAAAGTACAGGAAATCGTGAAGAACTTCTTCGGCAAAGAACCTTCCAAAGGCGTTAACCCTGACGAAGTTGTTGCTGTCGGCGCTGCAATTCAGGGTGGTGTTCTCGCGGGTGACGTTACTGACGTTCTGCTTCTCGATGTAACTCCTTTGACACTTGGTATCGAGACATTGGGCGGTGTGATGACGGCTATGATTCCGGCAAACACAACTATCCCGACTCACAAAACAGAAACTTATTCAACAGCAGGCGATTCACAGACTTCTGTTGAAATTCATATTATGCAGGGCGAACGCCCCATGGCTGCTGACAACCGTTCACTCGGGAAATTTCATCTCGACGGAATCCCACCGGCCCCGCGCGGCATTCCTCAGATCGAAGTTACTTTCGACATCGACGCTAACGGTATTCTTTCAGTTGGGGCTAAAGACAAAGCAACGGATAAAGAGCAGACTATTCGCATCGAATCTTCAAGCGGACTGTCTCAGCAGGAAATCGACCAGATGAAAAAAGATGCTCAGGACAATTCAGACGACGATAAAAAACGTAAAGAAGATATTGATCTGAACAATCAGGCGGACAATCTGGTCAATTCAACCGAAAAACAGTTGAAAGACCTTGACGA
>JAQIDA010000177.1 GCA_027858275.1 Candidatus Kapaibacterium sp.
CTGGTCTTCAGAATGCATCGAACAGTCGAGCAAAAACGACAATCAAGACCAATCGCATGGATGTTTTTTCTTGTGTTGTCGGGAGCGATTGCCAATACAATTCTGATCAACATGCTTGAGTCAGTTACTCCGAGAATAGGTATTCATATTTCAATTCTCTTAATTCCGACAGTATATTTGTATGTTATCGGAAGATATCATCTCCTTGATCTGGAAATTCGAGTGAAGCGTAATATTCAATACTTTATGATTTCTTTGTTCCGCAGATTGTTTATGCTGACTGTGTTGGGATTTTCTGCTTGGGGTATTCTGAATATTACATTTGCGATACCTAATCTCCACATGACCGGTACATCAATTGAATTGCTTGACAACGCCCTGAGCGAATACAAACATGACATCTATGAAAAGATCGCGGTGCTTCTCCTGGTAGGTTTTGCGGTAATAACTATATTTTATATCAACAAAGCTCTTAAAAAATTATTAGACACAAAATATTATCGAACTCGTTTTGATTATCGAAGAGCCTCCAAGGAATTGTCAGAAATCCTCGCAAAGGCTTTGACCGTCGATGATCTGGCCCGCTATATTGCAAACGAATCCGGTGAATTAATTCACCTTAAACGAGCCGGTGTAATCTTCTTCAAAGATGAAGCCAAAGTTTGCGGTCAAGATTATTACGGCGTTCAAAGTGCTACTCTGGTAGAGTATTGCAATTATGCCGGGAAATCTATTGCTGATGCCGTCAAGAAATTCCGGGGTGAATTCAGCGTTGATTATCTCCCGGATATGATGAAAGATATTTTCCTGAATTGCGGTTTCAAACACGTGATTCCGATTCGTTCGAAGGACAAAGTTATGGGAGCTTTATTCGTCGGAGAGAAAAAGTCTGAAGTCTCCTTCACTCAAGAGGACATAGAGTTTATTTCCCTAATAGCCGGTCAAGCCGCTGTAGCGATTGAAAACGCGTTCCTGATTGACAACCTTGCTCATCAGGAAAGAATGAAGCACGAGCTGAGTATAGCCCGAGAAATACAAATGGCGTCACTCCCCGAAGATCTACCTTCGGTCAAGGGTCTGGATATATCAGGATTGTCCCTCCCGGCAATGGAGGTCGGCGGCGATTTCTACGATTTCCTAAACAGCGAAAATGAAAATGAAATAACAGTGATCGTCGGTGATGTCAGCGGTAAAGGTACTTCGGCGGCCTTATATATGTCCAAAACTCAAGGCATTCTGCGTACATTGCATGAATTCAAGATGAGCCCTCACGAACTGTTTGCGCGAACCAATCGCCTTCTTTACAAATATCTCGGTAAAACATCGTTTGTAACAGCTGTAGGTGCGAGTATAGATATTCAATCAAAAACAATCACGATGGCGCGAGCCGGACACGAACCGATTTTTTATTACAACAGTACCGGCAAACGCATAGAAAGATTAGTTCCCAAAGGTATTGTCCTCGGTGTCAGCAAAACTGATTTGTTCAAAAACAATCTCGAAGAAATCAATATGACCTACAACAGCGGCGATGTATTTCTGTTTGTGACCGATGGTGTACTTGAAGCCAGAAACAGCAGAGAAGTTGATTTCGACGAGGAAAGACTGCTGAATATCTTCGCGAAAAGTGTATACAGCGATGCTGAAAAAATCCGTGATAATATCGTCGAAGCTGTTCAAGAATTCGCCGGAGATGAGGATCAGTTTGATGACATAACGGTTGTCGTTGTGAAAGCCAAGTAGAGTGGGAATGCTTTGCGTCTTTTACACTTTTCTGATTGTCTCAGTCCCAAATTCAATGAAAAATAATTTGCTCCGTCCTAACAAATGTATCTGAAGATTTTTCTAAATATTTGATATTAAACATGAATTTAAAACGCCTGATCATAACATTAATTATTTCTGTGTTTTCCTTGTATCATACTGCCTTCCCGTCTGAACCGCTTGCTGCGTATTTATCCAATACTGACAGTCTCTGGCATGTGATTGATTACAAAGGCGCTGAGATGTTTGCCCCGGTGAAAGCATTCAAAATCAAGGGCTACTCCGAAGGTATGTTCCGATTCCTTGTCAAAGACGGTATAGACAAAGAATGGATGTTTGTCGATGCAAAAGGCAAAATAGCGTTCAAACCCGATTGCGATAATGTCGGGGATTTCCATGAAGGATATGCGGTTGTAGATAAATATACTGATGATTCCCGATTATTTTCAGCTTTCGGTTTCTACGACAAAACCGGAAAAGAGTTTATCCCGATCAAATATGCCCACACAATCCGATTTTCAGAAGGTCTCGGCTTTGTTATGGAGAAACGATCTAACAAATATATTAATCATGACGGCAAGACAATGATAGTTCTTCCTCATGCTTCCGGCGGAGTGTTCAGCGAAGGACTTGCATCAGTCACAAATACAAAAAGTCTAATGGGGTATATCAACAAAAAAGGCGAGCTGCAGATCCCGTACAGATTTGGTGAAGCGCGTGATTTCTCATGCGGATTAGCGGCCGTTACTATTGATGCCGCCTATGGGTTTATCAATCAAAACGCTGAACTTGTTATCCCTGACAAATTCCCAATAGTAGGTGATTTCAAAGAAAACATAGCCAAAGTCGGCAAGTACAATTACGATTACCAATTGACTTGGGGCGCGATTGACAAAACCGGAAATGTAATTATTGATTATCAGTTTAGTTTTCTCCGTGAGTTCAGTCAAGGAGTCGCAGCTGCCAAGAAAAATGATTTATGGGGATTTATTGATGCTGCAGGATCATACATAATTGAGCCCAAATACTTTTTTGCCGGTAGTTTTATCAATGATATGGCATGGGCCTCATTACGTGACGAAGGGATCAGAGGCTATATCATCAAAGAAGAGGAATTCCAAGTTGTTATCCCCGAAGATGCCGCCAAAGTGTTTGATTTGAGAGAAAATAAATTCGTTTTCTGATGATATTATAAATTGTTTTATTATTAACATATAAGACACGCTCCTACAGCCGTTATAAAAAACGCCTTTTCCTATTATATAGCCTTTTAACACCCACAACAACCCGGCATAAATACCGCTGTGTGTCTGCCTGTTGAGCATACGCATGGGAAAAGCATCGCGCGCTTTGTGTATAGTG
>JAQIDA010000344.1 GCA_027858275.1 Candidatus Kapaibacterium sp.
CTTATGTTGAGAAATATTACAATCGTCGCATTGGCGTTTTTAACGATTTTCAGTTTCGAAGCTTGTTCAGATAAAAATTCAGATTCGGAGCTTGGAGCTAAAGTCGAGCTTACTACTAAAATGGACACAGTAGCTTATATTATCGGTTCAGGTTTAGGCGAACAGCTTAAAAATGATGATTTAGAGATCAAAGTCGAAGCGCTTGCTTATGGGCTTAAATCCGGTATGTCCGGCGAAGAATTACTTTTTAACCAAGAGCAGGTTCGCGCAATTATGCAGGCATTCCAAGAAGAAATGCAAATGAAAAAACAGGGAAAAACAGAGACTTTAAGTGCAGAAACCAAAATTGCCGGCGAAAAATTCCTTGCAGAAAACAAAGATAAACCGGGTGTTATTACTTTGGAAAACGGTTGCCAGTACAAAATTATCAAATCAGGTAACGGCCCGAGCCCCAAAGCTACGGACAAAGTCAGAGTTCATTATCACGGTACATTGATAAACGACGTGGTCTTTGACAGTTCAGTAGACAGAGGCGAACCGGCTGAATTCCAGTTAGATCAAGTTATCCCCGGTTGGACTGAAACTATTCCTTTGATGAAAGTCGGAGGCAAATGGAAAATCTTTATTCCTTCTGACAAAGCATACGGCGAACAAGGTCCTCAGGGTATCCCGGGAAATTCGGTTCTTATCTTTGAAGTTGAACTGCTTGATATTTTAGATAAATAAATTTTGATTCGGACAACAAGAGCGCCGGTTTAACCGCCCTATGAACTTGTCTAAAATCAGATTTATATAAAATCGTCTGACCGAATAAGAGCTGATCGCTCTGTTCGGTCTTTTTTTTATTTATCCTTTGGAGATAATTATGGAATTAATTACTAAAAGAATTAAATCACAGGCACTGATGTTGCTTTTTGTTTTGTCCGCGGCTCTGTCGTTGATGGTTTCTTGTGAATCATCTGATCCGACAGCTACCGGCCCGACAGCAGATCCTGATTTGTTTGCTGATGTCAGCGGAGCGGAAAATCTTACATTTGAAGCTCTGTTCAGAAGCCAAAAGTTGAGAACAAACGGTACGAACCAACTCACTCTGTCCGGCGAATACGTCGATGGCGACAAAGTGTATTTGCTTGCCGCGGCTGTTTATACTGTCAGTGAAACAGATACTCCGATCGCCGACGGGAGCTATACATTTTATACTATAGATACCAAGCCTGAAAGCGGTTCTTATGCTGCTGCGGTTTTTCGTTGTATAACGACGACAGGTACAGAAGCTGATACTGTTCAGTACGATGCTTATTCGGGTACATTTACCTTGATTCCCAGCGGAAAAGATTTGAACGGGACACTAGAATTCAATGCTAAAGCACGAAACAGTGATGATGAAATATCTCTGACAAACGGACATTTTTTCAGAGCAGGCGCGCGATAAGAATGAGGAAATGTCTGATGCTTCAATTAGTGTCAGGAATCTTGCCTTGAGGCAGGTACAGTCAAGGTGGTTGTGCAGCCGCCTGAGTTATTCCCGGAGAAAACAATTTTCCCTCCCAAAGATTGTGCTCGCTGATTCATTCCGAAAAGCCCGAATGAACTAGTAGATTTGAGTTTGTCCGGATGTATTCCGATTCCGTTATCTTCAATAGTCAATTGACAGTACCCGTCAGTTTTCTTAAAATATATATTCACTTTGCTTGCTTTTGAATGTCTTGATATGTTGGTCAGGGCTTCTTGAAGTATGCGGAAAATTGTTACTTTGTTGTGTTCTTCAGTTTCGATTGACAGGTCGATATCTAAGTCGCATACGATCCCGGATTTTTTTTGGAAGTCTTCGGCAAGCCATTCTATAGAAGCTGCCAAGCCAAATGAATCTAAAATCGGAGGTCGGAGGGCTGTGGAAATATCTCCGACTGTATCAATTGTTTCATCAATAAGTTTGAGAATGTTTCCGGCTTTTTCATCTTGCTTGCTGTCGTTTGACTGAGACTTCTTGATATATGAAAACATGTAGAGCTTGATGGCAGTCAGGCGTTGACCGAGTTCATCGTGAACCTCGAAAGCTATGTTTTTTCTTTCCTCTTCTCTGATTATCTCAAGATGATCAGTAAGCCTGCTCAATTTTTGTTTGGCGAGTTTGTGTCCTGCTGTTTCCTTGTTAAGGTCTTGCGTTCTGAGAGCAACCTTGTTTTCTAATTCATTGTTTATGCGAACTCTGCTGCGGAAACGGATGTAATTATAAAAAGCTGTTAGTATGATAATAAAAAAAACAACCGAAAATAATATAATATAATTCCGCATTTTAATCTCCTTTTCCTTATGGTCGATTGCAGTAGCTGCCTTTTCTTGTCGATACTCATACTGAAGATTCTTTAAGGCTGCGTCAGCATAGTTTCTGTTAACTGCCGTTGAATCAGACATAGATTTAAAAGTCATATAATATTTATACGCATTCTCATAATCGCTTATTTTTGCATAAACCTCGCTAAGTTTTTCAGCGTATTGCAAGATGCTGAATTGGTTTTTGGGGGTATGTGGGGTTTTGTAGGCTTTGAGCAGAAATTCTATTGCGGCGGAATAATCTTCCTGTATTGTGAACAATTCAGCGAGTCTGAAATAAGATCGAGAAATTCCGATCGCGGATTTTATTTCTGTATTGAGCGCCAGAGACTTCCGGATATAGACCTCAGCGGAATCGTACATTTGCATTTGACTGTACGCAATTCCGATTTTTCTGTATACATAAGCCAGATGGTCGAAATTGTTGTAATTAATACACAATATTTCTGATCCGAACAAGAACTCAAGAGCCTTGTCGTATTGTTTCAAATCCTGATATATATAAGCACTCTCAATTAGGCTTGCTGTCTCGTAAGTCTGATTGCCGGCACGAGCGTACATATCTTTACTGCGCTTGAAATTGACTAATGCAGAGTCATATTGCTTGGAGGCTTTGTATATTAAAGCTGACTGATGATAATTTCCTGCAATTTCATTGAACAATCCTAATGCTGAATTTATTTCCAATGATTTTTTGATGTATCTTTTGGCCGGCGCGTATTGTTTGATGCTATTGTTCAGAGTGGCTAATAAATGGTATGTCTGAGCTGTTTTTGCGCTGTCTTTGAGTTGTTTAAATAATTCAAGAGCAAGCAACAGATTATCCATTGCTTCGGCATTGAAATGCTTGCTCATTAATACTTTTGCAAGATTGAACCTGCCGGCAGAGATCAATTCTTTTGATGAAGACGCAAGCGCGTGTTTGACAGCGTTTTCGGCAATATCAATGGATCTGAAGTCTCTCAATGAGTCCGCAAGAGATGAAATAGAGAGATAGCATTGAACAACTTCTTTTTGGTGAGCAGAAGAATCAACAGACAAAAGAAGGCTGTCGATAATCGGAAATTTATTGTCAGCTATGCTTTTGCCGGGGATTGCCGAAACAATAAAAATGAGCAGAATCACCGGAATCAATCGGCTGTTTATATGGTTCATGAATCTGCTCGCTGTATATCAGAATAATTTTTCTACTTTTTTAATAACTTCGGGCATAGTTAATATTATCACTTTGTCTCCCGGTTCTATCACGGTAGTTCCTTCGGGAATTACTAGTCTGTCGCCGGCTTTGAGAACCGCACCTACAATTGCTTTTTGCGGGAAGTTGATTTTCATCAGCGGCTTTTTGCATATTTTTGAATCCGCCTGAGCTACAAACTCAATAATTTCAGCGTCTATCCCGGGCAATTCAGCGAAGAAGGCGACTTGTCGGCCGCGGATATATTTTTGGATAGCGTTAACTGTTATGTACTGCTTACTGATAATAGTATCTATTCCGATAGTATGAGTCAAGGGGAGATAATCCATTTTACGAACTAAATTGATTGTCCGGGGAACTTTGAGATGTTTTGCAACCAAGCTTGTGATTAGGTTCACTTCGTCATTGCCTGTGACCGCGACAAATTCATCCATGTCAGCAAGACCCTCTGTGACAAGCAGATCCATATCCGATCCGTCACCGTGAATGACAAGTGTTTCGGGCAGGATTTCTGCTAAGTGTTCGGCTTTTGCATGATCGTGTTCGATTATCTTGAGATTCATTTCTTCTTCGAGTTCCTTGGCAATATATTCGCCGATTAATCCGCCGCCGATCAAGAGTATGGAGCTGTTTTTCTTTTCGGATTTACCGAAAATACGCAGCACTTCTTTCATGGATTCGCTCTCGGTGATAATATATATTC
>JAQIDA010000026.1 GCA_027858275.1 Candidatus Kapaibacterium sp.
CTATTTATACTCTCTATATAAAAAATCTCGGATTTTGATGTTCTATAACTCAAAATTCGAGATTTTTTTAGTTGTGATTAAGATTCCTTGTGATTGTTTTTGCTTTTATGAGACAACCTCTTTCAGGGCGACTGGAGTTGTATCCTAATTACCCGGGGCGATGTCCCGGGCTGAATTAAGTAGGGCCTTCAGCCCGGCGGGATCCACCAACAAATTGAATTTTTGCAATTCAGAGAAGTTGAGCTTCTAACGATTCGCGCCATAAATGATGAAGGACTGAAACAATCATGCCGACGGCAATTATTCAGTGATCAACACAGAAAATGACAGATAAGATAAAGTCTATTTCAACCCGTTTTCTCATTAAGAATCCTTATATTGCATGCTATGATAAATTGGCGTTGTTATCCTGCAAAATATACGAGCGATATGAAACTTTTTATAAAATTCTTTGCTGTTTCCATTGTGATTCTTGCCGCAATACTCGCCGGCGGCTACTTGTATGTGACATACAAATTGGACTCACCGGCTCCCATAACAAAAGAAATAATTATTAATATCCCCCGCGGCACAACCCTGAAGGGTTCCATTGCTATACTGAACAAAAAATCAATACTCGAACCGGCTTTGCTGTTTGAAATCGCGGCGAAATATGAGGCTCGTCAAACAGGGCGCAATCTAATCGCCGGGAGCTATAAATTTCGTCCCGGAGATACCGGCAAAGAGATAATCAAAGCTATTTTGACCGGCAATCGAATGTTCACTCTGAAGGTTACTTATCCCGAAGGAATAAGTGTTCGTCGTTTCGCGGATATCACAGAAGCAAAACTTGGAGTTAGCGTGTCCGATTTTCTGGATATAGTTAATTCAGAAGAATTCAGAATTGCTCAAAACATACCCTGTCAAAAGTCAGAAGGCTACCTTTTCCCTGAAACTTATGAATTCTTCGCTGAGCCGACAGCAAAGGATGTTGTCAATAAATTATTGAAACAGGGGCAAAAGATTTGGGAGACTCAATTCGCAGATCAAGCAGCTGAAGCCGGGAAAACCAAGCACGAAGTTCTTACGCTCGCCTCAATAATCGAAGCGGAAACACCCGGCCCGGAAGAACGCCCGAGAGTCAGCGGAGTTTATCACAATCGTTTGCGAATTGGTATGGCTCTACAAGCTGACCCGACAGTGCAATTCGCAATCGGGCAAAAACGCCGAGTTTTATATAAAGATCTTGAAAACAGTAACCCGTATAATACATACAAACACGCGGGACTGCCTCCGGGCCCAATCAACTCACCGGGAGCAACTGCAATTGACGCGGCTCTAAATCCTGAAAAACACGGATATTACTATTTCGTGGCAGTTGGTGACGGAACTCATCGTCACAATTTTGCGACCAATCACACGCAGCATATCAACAATGTTAACGCTTTCAGAAGAAAGATTCGTTCGCAAAGACGGAAATGATTTCCGCGACGCGTTCTAATAATTATCTCCATATACCATATTGTTTTAAAAATAATCTGTATTTTACAATTAATAAAAAAACAATTATAATAATAAATATTCGGTGAATTCAGTTTATGAAATTTGCAAACAAATTTAACCACATTATCACGGCTTTGATAATAACTATGAGTATACCTCTGTTTACTATGTGCCAAAAGTCTGAAACAGACGATTCGTCTGCGGCTGCCCCGGCTGCTGAAGCAAGCGCACAACTCACTCGCGACCAAGTTGAAGACAAATACAAATGGGATCTGACACAATTATACACAGATCAAAATGCTTGGGAAGCTGATTACACCGAGATTGAATCTCTTGTTGGAACTCTTGGTTCTTTTGAAGGCAAGCTGTCAAAATCCTCGGACATGCTTTTGAAATGTATGAAGCTTACTGATAAGCTAAACACAAAGTTTACAAAACTGCGTATGTACGCCTCAATGGGCAAAGACCTTGATATGACCGTTGCCGCCAAGATGGATCTTTTCGAAAGAGCCAACGCTCTCGGCACTAAATTCGCCGGCGCGGCAGCTTTTATCAATCCGGAAATTCTTTCAATGCCGACAGCAAAACTCGAAGGATTTATCAAATCAAACAAAGATTTGCAACTATATAAACAGAAGTTGGGTGATATATCTCGACTCAAAGCTCATACATTGTCCGCCAAAGAAGAAGCTTTGTTAGCATCGGCCGGTCCGGTTGAATCTTCATTCATGAACACATACAGAATTTTTACCGGTACGGAATTCAAATTCCCGACTATAAAAGACGATAAAGGCAATGATTATGCTCTCACAAACGGATCGTTCATCGGAGCTTTACACTCCAACGACCGTGCGTTCAGAAAAAGAGCGTATGAAAACTTCTACACACCTTTTATCGCTCATAACGGAACGCTTGCCGGTCTGTATAACGGTGCTATTAAAGCGAAAATCTTTAACGCCCAAGCGAGAAAATACGAAACGACTTTGGAATACGCGCTCGATCAAAACTGTATTCCTGTCGAAGTGTATAAAAATCTCGTTTCGACAGTTAACGCCAACATCGCTCCTTTGCACAGATGGGCATCGGTAAAAAAGAAAATGCTCGGAGTGGAGTCACTTCATGTGTACGATACTTATGTAACGCTTTTTCCCGGTTCGAAAAAAGAATACACTTACGACGAGGCCTGCGAAATCGTGTTGAAATCATTGGCTCCCATGGGCGAAGAGTATGTCAAAGAAGTGAAGCATTCGATGGACAACCGTTGGATTGATGTTTATGAAACAAAAAACAAACGAGGCGGTGCTTATTCCTCAAGTTCCACAAGCGAAGCTCATCCCTACATTCTTCTAAACTGGAACAATCAGCTTGATGATATGTTCACACTGACTCACGAAATTGGTCATAACATGCACTCCATGTACACCGGCAAAAATCAGCCTGAGCCTTATGCTGATTACGTGATTTTCCTTGCCGAAGTAGCATCAATCACTAATGAATTCCTGCTTTTGGATTATCTGATTGAAAACGCAACTACAAAAGATGAAAAATTATCTTTGATCGAAAAATATTTGAATAATATCAAAGGCACATTTTTCCGTCAAACTCGTTTCGCTGAATTTGAAATGACTTTGCAGGGAGAAATTGAAAAAGGAGCTGTTTATTCACCTGAAAAAATCAATAAATTATTCTCGAAGATATATCTGAAATCACTACTGTCCGGTTAAAATAAAGCGAGTTGCCACTTTTCATCCTCCGGTCTATTCCGCATAATTTTGCGTGACTTCAGAATATCTATTAAGTGCTTTCTTTCCAAGAGAGTAGC
>JAQIDA010000037.1 GCA_027858275.1 Candidatus Kapaibacterium sp.
TCAAGCAACTTCTAAAGGCGTGAGAATTTACCTTGTTTTCATGTTGATGCTGTCCTTGATTGTCCTTGTTGTCGGCGGCTACAGGGGAGTAAGTGTTATCCCCGCAATGAGCCATATAATAGTCCTGTCCTTGTTTGTGTGTTTGAATAACAATTCCCTCAAATTCATGTCGCATTTGATCATTATATACTACAGCCCGAAAGGAATGATAGTCAGACGCAGACTTTTAAAGACTTTTGCTTTGTATCCTTTCGTCAGGGCCGAAGATATTGATTATGTACGCTGGTCCGACAGGGTGAAATCGGAAAAAGTGAGAGGAATAATTGTCAGGAAATCCGGCAAACGACCAATACTTATCAAATCATACAGAAACAAAATTGACGAATATAATTCTTTTTTTAGAACCTCGGGAATCGAAGTTCACGCTGATGATTGAAAGGAAATTTGGATACGACCCTGTTCACTTTCGTGTGCCGAGAAAAAGAATCGATGAATTTTATCAGATTATCGAGAAATACAATTTTTTCATTAACAAGAGGATCGACTAATGAGTGATCATACAATTCCCTATATAGTGTTTGGCATTGTAGCTATAGCAATCGGAAGTTTATTAACAATCACAAGTCGCAGAAGGATGCGGAAATTTATCGGAAATGACTTTGTGAGATTTCAGCCGATGTTTGACAACAAAAAGAAAAAGACAATTCATATTATTGTTTTTGAAATATTGGCAATACTTGTTATACTATCTCCAATGTTATGGGACTCGGAGTTCCATATTAGTGATATGTTTTTTATAGCATTTAACCTTTTCATTATCAACGGTTTTTGGTTTTGGAACATCCCTTTTGTTTATGTCGGAGAAAGCGGATTGGCTCTGACTTTCAGTTGGAGAGCCCATAGGGATACTATCAAACAAATTATTATTCCCCATGATGTAGGACAGGAGCTATGCTCATACAAAGTAATCTTCAATACAGACAGAAAACTGCTGAAAATCGATATAATGCGTAAAAGAAGAGAGGAATTCGAGAAGCTCTTAAATAAATACAAATTCCCGATTGAATGATTATTTCAAAAAATTAACTTGATTGACTAACTAATAATATTTATCTTTGGCTTTTATTTTTGAAATGTTTTGAAAACGATTGAAAAGTCGTTGTTTGTGAGATAGACTCAGGATTTTTGAACAAGGGAGCATGCTCCCTTGTCCCCATAAGTAATGAAAAGACTGAAAAATAATAATAATTAGTATCATTAACACACAGGACTTTTAATCAATGGAACATGCAGAACATCTTTTCGAAATCCCCTATTATGCGATGGTACCATTCATCTTGATGCTTGGATCAATAGCGGTATTGCCCTTGGTTGCCCATGAGTTTTGGGAATCAAACAAAAACAAATTAATCATTTCTCTGGTTCTCGGTGTTCCGACAGCAATTTGGTTGCTTGTGAACGACATGGCTATTCCTTTGGAACATGCGATGATCTTCGATTATGTTCCTTTCCTGATTCTTCTCGGAGCCTTGTTTGTAATAACAGGCGGAATCCATGTCGCCGGTCATATAGCGTCTAGCCCCAAAGTGAATACGATCATATTAGCTATCGGTGCGGTTCTCGCTTCTTTGATGGGAACCACGGGAGCAGCAATGCTCTTGATTCGTCCTATAATTAACACAAATGAAAAAAGAAAATTCAAAGTTCATACTATATTGTTCTTTATAGCTATTGTAGCTAATTCCGGCGGTCTTTTGACTCCGCTCGGCGATCCGCCTTTGTTCATGATGTACCTTCGCGGTGCACCGTTTGAATGGTTTGTAGGCATGTGGCCTGAGTGGCTGTTTGTTAACGGAGCGCTTCTTTTAATGTATTTTATATGGGATACGCAGAAACATAAACAAGAAGAAGCGGAAGACATTGCCCCCGAAGAAAACCCCGTTCCTATATCAATAAAAGGAAATTTGAACTTTGTTTGGCTGCTCGGTGTTGTTGCCGCTGTTGCTTTTATCAATCCCAATTACTTTGATTGGATACTTCGTCCTGAAGTTAGGAATGAAATGCATCTGTCGTTTTGGTCTTTCGATAACTTGTCTTCGTTCGCAAGAGAAGGCGTCATCGCCTTAATGGCTGTTCTTTCATTGGCTCTGACATCAAAGCAAGTTCGATATTATAACAGATTTGAATGGGAACCGATCGGAGAAGTTGCTTTCCTATTCCTCGGAATTTTCGCGACTATGGTTCCGGTTTTGGTCTATTTGCAAGCAAATGCCGCGAATTTCGGGTTCGATTCTGAAATCCTGTTCTATTACGCTACAGGCGGTTTGAGTGCCTTCTTGGATAACACTCCTACAGCAGTTACATTCCACGCTTTGGCCAAAGGAATGGACTTCAGTCATCTTGGAGACGTAAGTTTTGTCGCCCATATTCCGGAAACATTCCTTCATGCGATATGCTTATCGTCCGTTTTATTCGGATCATTGACATATATCGGTAACGGCCCTAACTTCATGGTCAAAGCTATCGCCGAAAGTCGCAATATTAAAATGCCCGACTTCTTTGCATATATGTATAAATTCTCATTTATAGTACTGTTGCCCTTGTTTATCCTTGTAGCGATTATATTCGGAATATAAGACAGCCGCACCTTCCGAAGGTTTCTTCACCTTCGGCAAGGTTTCCTGCAAACAGCGTTAAGCTCAAGAGTCGTTTTCTTCGGAAGCGACTCTTTTTTTATGATTTATTTTCATATTGCACAAAAAATAAAAACAATTTTGAATTTATAGGTTCTGTGTATCGAATGTTGTTTTTTTGTTAAACTTAAGAATAGTGAGAGATAGAGCTTTGATACAGTGATTATGAATGATTTATTAAAAAATAATACTGATGGGAATTTATGTTTATTACCGGCAAATTGTTTATATTTGTGCGTTCGAGATCAGGACATTCGAACAGATTTGAAAATTTTAAAACAGCACTTAACAATAAAGTAGGTCTTTATGCTTAGCGATTTTGGAATTATCTTACTGTACTTCATAACGGGAATGGCTTTTGTAGCCGCGGGATTGATCACAGCTTCTCTGCTGCGACCCCATCACCCAAATCCAATTAAAAACTCAACTTACGAATGCGGCGAAGAATTAATCGGCGGCGGAGCGTGGTTCTAATTCAATATAC
>JAQIDA010000057.1 GCA_027858275.1 Candidatus Kapaibacterium sp.
GTCTTATATTGTTTGCTAAAGATAAGAAAATTAAAACAGAAATCAATGATTCAAAATTTTTATGAATTGAAAATGAATTTTGCAAAATACTTGAAATATATTTTGGATTTTGTTAAGGAATTAAATAATAGAAACTTATGAATATTTTTAATAATATTCCACATTTCTGCACAAGTTCTTAACAAACGAGTGTGGTTTTCAACAGAGTTTTCCACAATATAACGTTTAATCATAGTCAGTCAATAAATACGGAGAATATTGTTTGAATAATATCCGCTTAAATTTCAGAATTGTTTTGACTGATTCTTGTCGGATAATTATTTGTTAATAAAATATCTTTTTTCTCGCGAAAGCTATGAATTCTATTAATATTAGATAATTAATTATTAATAGTTCTCATATCTTCTATATTTAATTGATATATAGGAAGGTATTTGAAAAATTGGAGAGAAAATTGAAATTAATTCGAAAGCGAATCGTCGAAACATTAAATTGCTTGACAGTAATATTAAAGAACAGAATCCTTTTGACCTATGCATGAAATAGAACCATATTTTTCCGAAAGTGAGATTGTCGGTCTTGCAAACAAATTCAAAATATTGTCTGAACCTTCTCGATTGAAAATCCTGAGACTGTTGTTCGGAGGCGAGAAGTGTGTTACTGATATAATCGAAGCTACCGGGCTGATGCAGGCTAATGTATCAAAGCAACTGAAAGTACTTCAAATGAATAATATTCTCGGATGCAGGCCACAAGGTCTTAAGAGGTATTACAGAGTGACAGACGCAACGGTCAAACAAATTTGTAATTTATTGTGTAACACTTCAAAAACTTATCCATGTTGAAAATTTTTTCAGGTATAAAGCTTGCCTTCTTGATTCTGATAACAGTAGTTGCCACAGTTTCGGTGTCGGTCGTGTATCTATTGTATATTGCTTTTCGAGGTGATCCGAGATTGTTCAATGCAATCGGAAGAAAATGGTCCGGTTTTTTGCTCAAACTGTGCAGCATCAACTGTAAGATCACCGGATTAGAGAAACTTGACCCGGACAAAACTTATGTCTATGTATGCAATCATTCCAGTCTTTTTGATATTCCTGTAGTCCTTGCTTCCCTGAAAGACGATGTCAGAATTATGTATAAGAAGGAATTAGAGAAAATTCCAATTTTTGGTTATGGATTAAGAAAGTCAAATTTCATTGCGGTCACTCGTTCTAATCCTCGGAATGCCATGGCGAGTATTGAAGAGGCTGTAAAAACAGTCAGGGAGAATGCTTCTGTCCTGGTCTTCCCCGAAGGAACCCGATCGGTTGACGGGAAACTCGGCAGCTTCAAACGAGGAGCATTCGTATTGGCCTCACGTTCCGATAAAGAGATTGTACCTGTAGCAATCCAAGGAACATCAGCTATTTTGCCTTCTAAATCATTCAAACTGCAAGGCGGAGATGTCCTTGTAAATATTGGCCGGCCGATGAGTTTTGCCCATTCTGATGACAGAGCTGCTGAAAACAGATTTATGAGTGAAGTACGAGACGAAATATCTAAAATGCTTGATTCCTAAGCATTAGTCATCCAAGCGCGGAAGTATTTATATAATCATTTTCTCTGAAAAAGAAGAATCAATCGTTTCGGGGGGGGACATCTCCATTGGAAAGAGCATAGCGGATAAGTTCGGCTGTGTTTTTCACTCCGAGTTTTTCCATTATATTGGCACGATGTGATTGCACGGTTCTGACACTGATGAAGAGCTTCTCAGCAATCTCGGGACTTGTCATACCCTAAGCCACCAAATCAAGCACTTGCTGTTCTCTTTTGCTGATAGAAATTTGCTGATGAGCCGAACCGTTCATAACATTTTTTTTATTACGAATAATATTAAGAATAGTACAACTGAAAACGCGTTCGCCGTGATAGACTTTGCGCAAAGACTCGACCAAATCTTTGGCGTTAATATCTTTGGATAAGTAACCTGCAGCACCGGCCGCAATTGCTTGCTCAATATGATCAGAATCTTCAAAAGCGGTAAGAATGACTACGGGAATATCAGGAAATTCAGCTCTGATTTTGCCGGTTGCTTCAATACCGTCCATTTGGGGCATCATTATATCAAACAGGGCAATATCCGGTTGATGATAACGAACCAAATCAACAGCGTCTTTGCCGTTATCAGCTTCGCCCAACACTTTGATTGAACGGTCAACCCACATCAATTTGATTAAACCGGCTCGAACAACTTCGTGGTCGTCAGCCAGAACAATTTTTATATCTTTGTCGTCATTTTGCAATGAAAAACCTAAAATTAGTTCACTCAACACATAGACGGCAGCTAATCTGCATTCTTATACGATTCAAAGATAAACATAAAGAATCGAATTACAAAAGATTAATATTCTCGGCATTTTATTTCATTTAGTTCAGACAGCCATAATTCCGGAGAAGCATCGCTCGGCATACGCCAATCAGCACGCGGAGAAAGTGCTACTGTTCCGACTTTTACACCGTCAGGGATACAAGATCTTTTGTATTGGTTCGCAAAAAATCTGCGGTAGAACAGTTTGAGCCACCTGAGAATATTTTTTTCGGAGTAATCACCTTTAAATACCAGGGATGCAATGAAATGAACTTTGCTCGGACTAAAATGACACCTGACTACATAGTATAAAAAGAAATCATGTAACTCGTATGGTCCAATTTCTTTCTCAGTTTCCTGAGAGATAAACCCTTCTTCATCAGTAGGAAGAAGTTCAGGCGAAATTGGTGTGTCACATATATCAAGAATGATTGAGCTGATTTCACCTTCGTATTCCTCGTGGGCACACCACTCTACAACATGACGGATGAGAGTCTTTGGTATACCTGAGTTTACTCCGTACATGGACATGTGATCACCGTTAAAAGTACTCCATCCCAATGCGATTTCTGATAGATCGCCGGTACCCACAACTAAACCGTCGGTTTGGTTGGCAATGTCCATAAGAACCATTGTCCTGTAACGTGCCTGCGAATTTTCATACACAACATCTCTTATTTCACTGTCATGTCCAATATCTTTAAAATGCTTTTCAACAGCTTCATTAATAGGAATGTCTCTGCTGCTTACAGCGAGCAGATTCATCAGTTGATCGGCATTGAATTTAGTTCGTTTGCTTGTGCCGAATCCGGGCATAGTAATCGCGTGTATCCCTTTATAATCAAGTCCCAGAATCTCAAAGGTCTTCACCGCAACCAACAGGGCAAGAGTTGAGTCCAGACCTCCTGAAATTCCGATTACGACATTTTCTGCGTTAATATGCTTCATTCTTTTTGCGAGAGCAACTGATTGGATAGTAAATATCTCTTTGCAACACTCTGCTTTTTGGGCTTCATCTGAAGGGACAAAAGGTGATCGCGCAAAACTCCGCATTAATATACTGTCGATAAACTCCGGAATATCTATACTCAATATCCTGTATCTTCTGTCGGAATACGGAGCGCCGAAAGAATTATTTTTTAATCGTTCGTTGACTAATCGACTTATATCAATATCGGCGTATGCAATTTGGGTGTCAAAATGAAATCGCTCAGTTTGAGTCAGCATCGATCCGTTTTCGTGGATCATACAATGTCCTGAAAAGACTGTATCAGTACTTGATTCACCCGGACCGCAGGAAGAATATACATAGGCAGCAATACATTTGGCTGATTGGTTCATAGTCAAATTTGTTCTGTATTCTGTTTTGCTGAGATACTCATTGCTTGCCGATAAATTGAGAAGAATTGTAGCTCCGGCTGCTGCCATGTGTGAACTCGGCGAAACCGGTGTCCATAAGTCTTCACAAATTTCCGCACCGATTATAGCGCCGGGCTTGCCCAAGGTTTCAAACAACAAATCTGCTCCGAAAGGAATTTGTTCCCCGTCAAAATCTATATAATCATCTTTTCTGTCGAATTCTGAGGAGAACCACCGTTCTTCATAATATTCGTTGTTATTGCAAAGATATGTTTTGGGGACGATTCCTGTTATTTCACCGGATGAAATAAATACAGCACAATTATATAAAAGCCCGTCAACGGCAATCGGCGCGCCGACTACAAGGGTAAAATTACTATCCTTTGTATAATCCGCAAGCCTCGTAATTGCTACACGAGTTTGCTCAAGCAGGCTCTGCTGGAAAAAAAGATCGCCGCAAGTATATCCTGTCAAGCTGAGTTCAGGAGTAAGCAGAAAATGGCATTTATTCTGAATAGCCGCTTCGGCTGCTTCAATAATTTTTTCAGTATTAAATGTAATATCCGCTACTTTTAATTCCGGGGAACAGGTCCCGAATCTCATAAATCCGTAAGATGACAAATCAGCTGCCGGCATGGCGATTCCTTCTAATCATTATTAATATCACTCAAATATAGCTGTTTTTTGCTACTATACAAGACAATAATTGAATAAATCAAAGAATATGATTGTGCCTGAGTCTTGATCTCCTGCCTCATTTTCACCCCTAACATAAAAAACGGTCACCTGATTAGATCAAGCGACCGCTTAAATTGAATTCATCAATAGAGCAAAACTATTCTTGAATTGTGGCTTCTTTCAATACAATTCTATTACCTCTGATATCGACTCCTATAGATATTCCGGCAGGATTAATGGATTCAGAATCCATTGTTTCAAGAACTAATCCCATATCAATTGCGTACCAACGATGAACTGTGAGGCTAAAATCCAGGGGTGCATTCATAATCGTAGTTCCTTGGAAACTATATACGAGAGTAAATTCCTGAGCGTCAACATCCGTTAAGTCCCCTAAAGTAACTTTGCCGGCGACACCCTTGTTACAAATTATAGTTATATCTCCGGTGAGAGTGACCGGGACATCCATGAATTCAATACCCAGGTCATAATCTTCAACTTTGTCCTCAAGAAGCACCCATTTATCTTCATTTAGATCGGCAATGACAATTGTTTCCGAAAGCTTGTCCAAGAAGAAGGATAAATTTAATCCTTCGTAAGTGGGCTCAACCACTTCTTTGTTAACAAATAGTTTCCAACTGTCTGAATAGTGATATTGTTTGTCTGTTTCAACATCATTTTCCTGAATAACCATTCCGGCGTATTCGATATTTCCGTATTTTTTTACTCCGCTGATTTTCATAAGAATATCTCTTTTAGTATCGGCATCGACAGTTCCGTCCATATTCAGAGTATATGCGTCATATTCCCATTCAGAGCTTTGAGTCAGAGGAAAGTAATTATCAGAATTCGTTGCCGGGGCATTGGTGGCAGTATCGTCGCCGCAAGAGCTTAATAAAAGAAATGTTGCAGCAATAATAACTACAAGAATTAATTTAAAATGTTTCATTTTTTTTGGTCCTAAAAATTTTATAAATAGATTTATTTTATATGATATCTTATCAAGTTTTTCATCTCTCCGGGATTGGGTTGATCCATTATTGATGCAGGCTCCAGATACTGTTGGACAAGGCCGACAGATTCAGCAAACCAAATGTGCATTTTGCGGTCAAAAGAGATGGGTATAGGAAGTGCGGAAATCTCAAATTGGCCTTCAATGTCAATGATATATTCTTGGGCATTGACAGTCTTACCGGATATAACAAAATCTTTAGAGTTGTTCGAACTTCGTCCGATCATATCCATTTCGGCTGTGAAGATATTACCGTCGTCTTCTGTAATTTCTATGCGAGCTACTTCCCAAATACTGCTATTGAAATCAATCAGATTCAGCCATTCATCTTCTGCTAATCCCGGTAGATCTATTGGCAAATCTATCATTTTATCCAATAGGTTGCCAAAATAATACAACTTATCATCTTCTGTTCTGTAGATTGTTTCACCTGATTTTTTATAAACATTTTGTTCGTCCAAGGAATAATCAAGGAACAATATTCCGGTTTTCCCGGCTTTTACAACTGTTCCGCCGACTACCGTTGAGTCAATAGTTACGTCTCCGGTAAGCTGATCGTCTTGATCAGTAACATAGTTCTCAGTGATCCAATAACTTCCTTCGGTCATAGGGAACGATTTGATAGTTGTGTTGCCGGT
The DNA here is from genome assembly GCA_027858275.1 of Candidatus Kapaibacterium sp. GTDB lineage: Bacteria > Bacteroidota > Ignavibacteria > Kapaibacteriales > UBA2268 > JAQIDA01. The sequence continues at coordinate 6,038 of JAQIDA010000057.1, forward strand.
CCCGGCAGTGGGGTCACTGTCAGCGCATGAAGCAAATATCAAGCAGACAAGTGCTAATGATGCAGTTATTAAGGTCTTGTAAATTTTCATTTTGGGCTCCCACTTTTTTTCATAATTTAAACAATACTGAATATACATTATTTTATCGAAATATGAAATTATAATTATTTTTGATGTGAGCATGATTTGTAAAAACGCCCAATTTGAACGTCTTTGATATGAGATTAATCCGGAATTTTCTTTCATGCTTAGACGCCCAATTTGGGCGTCTCTACGAGAATAGGACCTGTTATTCTTTGCTCAATATATCTCCGGCGGCTTTCAATCCGTCTGCACCGGAACTTACGATTCCGCCGGCGTAACCACTGCCTTCGCCGCATATATAGAGATTCGCGAAACCGTCGCATTTACCGGCTTTGTCTCGTTCGGCTCTGATCGGTGAGGATGTTTTGCTTTCTAAACCGAGCATTAATCCTTGGTCGTAACCGTGGATTTTTGAGCTGAAATTATTCAGGCCGAGGGCGAGAGATTTACTAATTACTTTAGGGAGCAGTGCACGGAAATCCCCGGATACGAGTCCGAGCGGGAAACTTGATTCCGGTAGTTTTTTTGTGGTTCTGCCGTTGAGGAAATCTTTGATTTTTACTGCAGGCGCGGCGTAGCCTCCGGCCGCGTCATAGAATTTGCGTTCTAATGTGTCGAGCCAATCAAGTGCTTCAATCGGATCGAGTTCGCGGCGCATCATATCGTTGAGGTTTATCCCTACTACTATCCCGGAATTCGCTGTCCCTGAAGCACGGGAATAATCACTCATCCCGTTGACTATATTGCTGCCTTTTGTCGGTGTTGACGGAACGACTTTTCCGCCGGGACACATGCAGAAGGAATAAGACGGCAAAAGATTTTCTCCTTTGAAAGTCAATTTATATTCAGCGGCTTTCAAGCCTCTCATGCTTTCGCGATCCCATTGCGAAGAATTTATCAGTGCCTGCGGATGCTCAACACGTGTGCCTATAGCAAAAGATTTTATAGCAAATCTGACTCCGCTGCTTATCAACATTTTGTAAGTCATATAAGACGAATGACCGGGCGCGACTATCAGATAATCAACATCAATTTTCCCTTTATCCGTTTCAACGGCGTTGACTTTTTTGTCGTCTAATGAATCGTTGTCCAAATGGAGTCCTGTCATTTGGATGTCGAAGAGCATTTTTCCGCCGGCTGCAATGAATTTCTCACGCAACTTCTTTACGATTTTTTTTAGATTATCACTGCCAAGATGAGGTTTTGAGAGATAGGCTATTTCTTCGGGCGCGCCGGATTCAATATACGAATCCATTATGAAGCCGCGTTCCTGACCAATATGTTTCGATCTCGATGTCAGTTTGCCGTCGGAAAAAGTACCGGCTCCGCCTTCGCCGAAACTATAGTTCGACCTTTCGTTCAGCTCACCGCCTTTTTCAAAATTATCAATATCATCCTTACGGATTTCAACTTCTTTGCCTTGCTCGATCAGAGTCACTTTGAAACCCGAAAGAGCCAATCTGTACGCTGCAAAAAACCCAGCCGGTCCGCTGCCGACAACGGCAATATGTTTATCTCTTTTTTTGTTTTCAATAATAAGTTTTTCAGGTAATTCGCGCTCGAAATCATTGTTTATCTCAGGAGATATCACGGTTGCGCGCACTTTCCAATGAATAGCGTTTTTGTCTCGCGCGTCCAAGCTCTGTTTTTCGATAAACAACTCTCCGCTGCGAACGTGAGCTTTTCTGAATGCTTTATCGCGAAGTTCCGATTTATCATAAAATGTCGAAAGTCTGAGGTCTATAATTCTTGCGCCCATGATTATTTTTTCTTTCTGTTTTTGTTTTTTCTCTTTTTTCGCTTTTAGAAAACCTTGCCGAAGGTAAAGAAACCTTCGGAAGGTGCGGATCTTCTCTTAAAACTCCCCTTCCTTTCCAAGGAGGGGTGCCTCGCTTCGAAGTGGGGTGGTTATTATCTTATTTCAAACATGCCAAGACGCCCAAATTGGGCGTCTCTACACTATCGCCTGTCATTCTCCCTCTTCTACCCCCGCCTGCAAAGGAGGGGGTTAGGGGTGGTTCTTTTTCTTAATCTTATCTTCTCTTATTCTTCTCCGTCACCCGATTCTTCTGAATATCAAAATCCTCAGCTCTTTTTTTCGCGGGTCTTTTGCCCTGATACTTATTAAATTTTGGTTTACCGACGATCAGTTCTTTTTGTTTTTCTTTTCTGTTCGGATCTTTTTCGACAAAGATCTCTTTTTTATCCATCGGATTTACGCCCGTATGATACATCATTGTAGAGTAAGTCGACGGTGTCGGAGTGAAAATCTGGACTTGTTCCGGATTCAATTTCAATTCTCTTTTTATAAACTCCTGCATTTTCTCAGTATCAAGAATTGAACATCCGGGATGAGCTGCAATGAAATAATATGTTAGAAATTGTTTTAATCCTGCTTTTTTGTTCAAGTCGTCGAAATCTTTTTTGAATTTAATAAGGCTCTCTTTGCCGGGCTTGCCCATTGCGTTGAGGACTTTGTCCTCGGTATGCTCGGGAGCTATTTTCATTTGTCCTGATACGTGATGTCTTACTATATTTTCGAGATAGGCATGACCGAAAGTTTTGTCCTGCAAGACCAAATCGTGACGAACGCCTGATCCTACAAAAACTTTTTTAACATTTGGCAATGCCCGCAATCTTTTTAATAATTCAATTTGTCTTTTGTGAGATTGGTGCATATTGTCGCATAAACTCGGGAAGGAACAGCGTTTCTTTTTGCAACTTCCGGTTGTTTCCTGAATTTCGCAATGATTGCCGAACATATTCGCTGTCGCTCCGCCGACATCGCTGATATATCCCTTGAAATCAGGGTGCTTGATCATTTTCTTTGCTTCTTCGACAATTGATCTTTCGCTTCGACTGCGGATTGTTCTGCCGTAATGAACAGTTATACTGCAAAAATTGCATTCACCGTAGCAGCCGCGATGTGACATCAATGAAAATTGAATCGTTTCCAATGCTTTGAC
>JAQIDA010000106.1 GCA_027858275.1 Candidatus Kapaibacterium sp.
GTGTAAAACCAACGAGGGTTCCAAAGCAATCGAAATATTAGAATTTATCAAATATTCAGCATTCAGTTGATAATGATTAGAAAAAGATCGGCACTGTGACGAAATCTCTATGTCAGCATTATTAATCAGCACTGTCAGTTCTTCTTCAGTCCCGCAAGAACTGCAGCAGCAATCAATTTCTTCAACTACTGATATACTGTGAGAGCCGGAGCATCCGCATACATGATGATAAACATCCACGCCGATATAGGATAACGTCAAAGACAGTATCAGAATTAGGGCTGTTATATTTGTTCCAAGTTTTTTCATCTCAGGTTGGATAACGAAAATAGGAACAGATTATTATTTATTTATCTGAACAACATAAGTTTACTTATTCTTCAGCAGCTCATAATTCTTAAAAGTAAAAATTGGTCTCCCGAATATTTTCTGCTCTAACTGAGTCACAATCCTATATTTAAGCCTTTCGTGTTTGGCTTCTTTGCGGTAAGGATTGCGTTTGCCGCTGTATTGGAGTTTGTCAGCCCAATCAAAACCCGCAATTTTATTCATCATAACAGCAGGGTGAGTCCCTTTGAAAACAGGCAATTTTTGCAGCGGGCCGTAATCAAATTCTTTGGGCGCGTTTTGGTGCATTTCTTTGGATTTGCCGACACCTTTGTGGTTGCCGTCGAATGCCTGTCTCTTGTTTTGCATATATTCCGGAGGACGAACCCAGCCGTAATGATAGATATAAGCATCGACCGAGGCGACTTTTAGTTTGTAAGTGCCTTCCTGCATTCGATAATCGACATAGTCGAAACCGGGGATTCTGCGGAAAGATTGGGCTGACTCGAAAGAATGAATCTCCGGGTCATTTCGAACGATTCGGATTTCATGAGCGTACCAACCGTGAGAATTATGATAATGATCGTAATCGCCCCAAAAATGACGATAGTTAAAGAGAAGTCCTTCGACTTCTTTGTCCTCAAGCAGCTCCTCACAGCGCTTGCGGATAGTTTCAATATCATCTTCGTGAACAATCTCGTCGGCTTGGAGATAAAAGAGCCAATCGCCGGAGCAGGCTTCCTTGGCGATGTCGGTTTGGTGAGCGTGTTCTGTGCCGCGCGAATATTTGACAATATCCCAAACGGTATCAATGATTTTGATTTTATCCGAGCCGATACTCTCGATCAGTTCGCGAGTAGTATCCTCCGCGTCGGAATCGCCAAGCACAACAATGAATTCATCCACCAGCGGCAGAATCGACTCAATAGATTCTTTCACGGGATAGTATAGTTTCGATGTGTTTTTGCCCATCGTAAATCCGCTGATTTTCATTTGTGTTCTCTTTCGATGTTAAAATTACAATCATTAGTCAATAACAACTGTCAACAAAATTAACAAAATATGCGCGATCAAGAAAATTAAAATTCTTTGAACAGGATTGAAGAGGATTTTACGGATTGTGCGGATTAAGAATCGATTCTTTCTCTTAATCTTGTCCATCCTCTGAATCCTCTTCAATCCTGTTCAAATCTTCTCTGTCATTTAACAAACAAAAATAAATTCAATATTCTTTTTCAAAATATGCTCTTTGAAAAAATAAAATTTCGTAGATTTGCAAGTTGGGCAAATTTAGATTATTGGAATAGTTTTTAATCGGGAATAAAAAATGGACATCAGACCTGTTGCAATTAAGAAATCGAATGAGTTTATGATTTATTGTAAATGGACTGACGGCTTTGAATCTACTGTTACTTTGAAGCATCTCAGGGAGCAATGTCCCTGCGCTCATTGTGAGGAAGATCGCAAAGCGAAAGAGTCTAAACCGATTTTTAACTTCAAGAAATTCAGCGAAGGCATGAATGATCTTGTCAAGCTTGACAAGATAGGGACTTATGCTTTAGCCGCAACTTGGGGCGACGGTCATAAGGCGGGAATCTATACTTATGAAAATCTCAGAAGTATATTTGAAGAATTTGTCATGAGCGAAGATGAGATAAAAAAGATTGAAGATGAAACAGCAGAAAATAAATAGATAAATCAGCAAACAAACAAAAAACATAAATAAGGAATTGATATGCGTACAGTTACGGTTCCCCGCGGAACAGAGTTGACCTGCAAAAACTGGCAGATCGAAGCGGCCTACAGAATGATTCAACACAATTTAGATCCGGAAAACGCTGAAAAGCCCGGTGAGTTGATCGTTTATGGCGGTCTCGGCAAGGCAGCGAGAAATTGGGAAAGCTATGACGCGATAATTGATTCATTGATAAATCTTGAAGAGGACGAGACTTTGCTGGTGCAGTCCGGCAAACCCGTCGGCGTGGTTCAGACTTATACCACCGCTCCGAGAGTTATTATCGCGAATTCTAACCTCGTTCCCAAATGGGCGACATGGGATGAATTCCGCAGACTCGACAAACTCGGACTGACAATGTTCGGTCAGATGACTGCCGGCAGTTGGATATATATTGGAACACAAGGCATCCTTCAGGGTACTTATGAAACATTCGCTGAATGCGCTCGCCAACATTTCGGAGGCGACCTCTACGGCAGATTCGTCCTAACGGGCGGAATGGGCGGAATGGGCGGAGCTCAACCACTTGCGGCAACATTCGCCGGCGCTGTGTCCGTTACTGTTGAAATAGATGAAACTCGTATCGACAAACGAATCCACGACGGATATTGCGATCTGAAGGTTCATACAATTGAAGAAGCAATCGAACTCGTCAAAAAATACACTGCTGAGAAAAAAGCTGTTTCTATCGGCTTGGTCGGCAACACGGCGGAAGTGCTTCCGGAATTGTTCAAACGCGGAATCTCTCCTGACGTTGTGACTGATCAGACTTCTGCTCATGATCCTCTGAACGGATACTATCCGGCAGGATATACTATGGAAGAAGCCGATAAACTCAGAATTGAAAATCCTGATAAATATCTTGAAGAAGCATACAAATCAATCGCTCTGCACGTTAAGACAATGATTGATTTCAAAAATAAAGGCGCTGTAGTATTTGATTACGGCAACAATATCCGCGGCATTGCCAAAGAACACGGCAAATTGAAAAATGCTTTCGATTTCAACGGTTTTGTGCCTGAGTATATGCGTCCTCTTTTCTGCGACGGCAAAGGACCTTTCCGTTGGGTAGCTCTTTCGGGCGATCCAAAGGATATCTACAGGACAGACCAAGCCATTATGGATACTTTCCCGGATGACGCTCCATTGCATAGATGGATCAAAATGGCACAGAAACATGTTGGATTTCAGGCTTTGCCGGCAAGAATTTGCTGGCTCGGCTACGGCGACAGAGCCAAAGCAGGGTTGCTTTTCAATGAATTAGTAAAATCAGGCGACGTATCTGCTCCGATCGTTATCGGCAGAGATCATCTGGATTGCGGTTCGGTGGCATCACCATATCGCGAAACAGAAGGAATGAAAGACGGCTCAGACGCTATTGCTGATTGGGTCTACTTCAATTTCGCTCTCAATGCCATCGGCGGCGCGTCATGGATTTCGATGCATCACGGCGGCGGTGTCGGGATGGGGTTATCACTTCATGCAGGAATGGTTGTTGTAGCCGACGGAACTGATGAAGCAGAACAGAGATTAAAAAGAGTATTAAATTTTGATCCGTTTACCGGAATTATTCGCCATGCGGACGCCGGTTACGATCAAGCGAAGAACAATGCCAAAAAGTTTGGCATAAAAATTCCTATGATGAAATAAGATTGAGAAACGAATAATAAATTAACGGAATATTAAGTTTATTTCATATATTTGAAAAATAAATTACAAAAAAATGAAACTTTTCGAGAAGTTTTGTGTCTATATAATAAGGGCGATTGTAATTTTGAAATAAACGGCTGTGTTTCGAAAATCGTTTATCACTAATTTGGAAATTTAAGGAGTTATATGAATCGTTGTTTACCTATTGACTTATAAAAAGTTAGAAAAGGCAAAAAACATGGAGGACCTTATGGTACAAGCAAGCGCGATAGATATTAATGCTGAAGTTACGGCAGAAGTAGGCGCCCCTTTGCACAACGAAGATGACACAGCTGAAAGAAGTCAGGCATCGAAGGATTTGGTATTGCAAATCGAAAATCTCTTCAAGACTGATCGAAAGAAGTTCTTAGGGTTTATTCGTCAGAGAGTTCGCAGCCAAGAAGAGGCTGAGGACATATTGCAAGATGTATTCACCAATGTTTTGGCAGCATCCCGAAATATCCGTAAGCCTATAGAAAATATAGCTTCTTGGGTGTTCACGGCTGTCAGAAACAGAATTATAGATTCGTACAGAAAGAAACGTGCGGAAACTTTCTCTGATATGCAGACACCCGGTCAATCAGAAGACGGCGTGGACTCATTTGAGAATTTCCTCGGCGATATGTCGACCAGCCCCGAAGTTGATCACATTCGTAAAACTATCTGGGAATCAGTGCAGGACGGCTTATCAGAGCTGCCGGAAGAACAGAGAGACGTATTCGTCAAAAATGAGTTCGAAGGTGTTTCTTTCAGAGAAATGTCAGAGGACACAGGCGTAAACATCAATACATTATTAGCACGTAAACGCTATGCAGTATTGCACTTACGGAAAAGATTGAAAGACCTTTATTCATCATTATCAGAGAATTAATCTGATAATCGAAAGAATATAATATAAATAACGCGGCTTATTCAGGTAGAGTAAGCCGTTTTTTTTATGTCATTTTGGCATTGTTGGTCTGCCGACTTGGCTGTGTATGACGAAATGGCAGGTTGTGTGGCGGAGTGGTTTCCGGAAACCTTCGGAAGGTAATGAAACCTTCCGAAGGTGAGGGGTGCCCGAAGGGCGGGGTGGTTCTTCTCTTTTGTCTTTCTTGTTGACAAATTGTGTTTCGTGCTTTCAACGTGATCCAAATTAAAGAAACTTTGGACAAGTGCGGATTTTCTTAGATGGTTTCCACTTTCTTCAGTGGATTCAATCTTCTTCCCGCTTATCCTGAAGAAGATATCAAACACTCAAGAAAGTGTCAGACATCAAAGAAATCTTCTGTGAAGCCCACTTATTATTCTTTTGCTTTTTATCTAACTTGTTATATCCCAAAAGATTTCATATATTATTACCAAAAGGTCCTCACAATAATCTATTAATATTAATTTATGAGACAAGGATTCTAATATGAAAACTCTTATTCTTTCTGTGTTTGCGCTTTTCTTGCTGCTTTCAGCGGATGTTTGTTCTGCTGAAATAGAGGATGATTACTGGGTGAAGACTGATTTTCCGGACAAGGAAGTCAAATTAATAAGCCAACCTGTATACGAATACTTGATTGCGGTTTCAATCGATAATGAGATTTATATCTGCAATGCTGAATATCAAAGCAAAAGTCTTTGGGAGAAAATTGAACATAACATTGAAGCTGACATAACATCATCACGCTATACGTTGTTAGGAACGGAAAAGGGCATATACCATATTGATCTATATGACAAGACAATTGAAAAGGAAAGTTTTCTTTCAGACAGTAATATTGCAGGTTTTTCTTCCCCAGATTATGATAGATCCGATTATTATGTTTTCACAGAATACAGTTTGTGGCTTAGGTCTTTTGATTATGATACAGATGAATGGTCGGCTACAAAATGCGCCATGCCGGGAGGCTACAAACAACTTAAAGATATTGCACAATACTCTTTAAGAACTGTAGGAATCACAAATTCAGGTGAATTATATATAAGCAATGACGATTGTCAATCATGGAAAACGAGAATTAAGAATCCTGATGAGGAAATATATACTTGTGTTGAATTTAATACTAGATACGAAACATTCATAGTAGGAACAGATAAAAGTCTATACTCTTTGTCTTTAACCGATTATACTTTGTCCAAAATCAGCGGTTATGACGGTGGTTACGTTAGCTGTATTACTGATTTTGATTACATTCGGTTGGCCAAAACCCATCACAAACATGATGAGACGCAATTCTCGCCTTTTGGCTTTTGGTCCATGGGGATCGGGACAGCTAATCTGGGAGTATATGATTTAGATGGTACATATATTCAGCAAAAAAATGACAGCTTGCCTGACCTGAGAATTACATCAATTAGCTACAACCCTTGGGGCCCTGTCTATGTCGGCACAAAAAGCAGAGGTATCTACAAAACGCAGACCTATTTGCCGCAGTCCGTCGAACCTCTCGACCTCACACTCTACGCCTTAAAAATCTCACCCAACCCCGCGAAATCTCTAGCGGGAATCATATTTCACAACCCGGAATACGCCGAAATTGAAATTGCGATATACGATCTATTCGGCAGAAAAGTAGCGGATGTTCATTCGGGGCCTCTCGCGGAGGGCGATTATAATTTTTCGGCTGATTTGTCGGGTTTTGCCGCCGGCAGTTATTTTTTGAAGTTTGGAGTCGGCGGGAGAGCCGGGAGTTTGAATCTGATTGTTGAGTAGATAGTGTCTTTCTCTTTGAAGTCCTACACTTTCTTCAGTGTAGGACATCAAAGAAATCTTCTGTGAAGCCCACTTTTTATTCTTTTGCTTCCTAACTAACTTGTTATATCCCAAAAGATTTATTATATTAACCCAAAAGATCGCCACAACAATTTCTTAAATTTATTTATGAGATCAGGAGTTTATTATGAAAACTTTCATTCTTTCTGTGTTTGCGCTGTTCTTGTGGCTTTCAGCGGTTGTTTGTTCTGCTGAAATAGAGGATGATTACTGGGTGAAAACATATTTTCCGGATAAAGAAGTATTGTCGTTTTTCGAAGTTACCGGCAATTATGTTTATGCGGCAACAACAGACAACGAAATTTACGAAATTACAGGTTATTCAAACAAAGGACCTGTTTGGAAAAAACTCAATATAGTTATTGATGGGAGTCTGAATTATTTTGGAAAATATTACATCGGAACAGACAAAGGTTTGTTTCGTTTCCATCCCGGGGACAGTGTTCAACCGGAGATCGAATTTTTTCACGGACAAAATGTAATTTATTATCAATATCCATTTGTTTTAACGGATCAAAAAATATACTTAAAGGACGATTCCGTATGGGTCGAATGTAGCCTTCCTGACAGCAACCTGACACTTAAATCTCTTAGTGTTGAAGTAGAATATGATTATGATTATGAGGTCAAACGTTTCGTCTATGAGGTCAAATGTATCGTCGGCATTACAGCTTCAGGCGGGTTGTTTATTAGTAAGGACAGTTGTAGATCTTGGAAAGAAGTCGCAGGTGTTTACAAAGATCACAAATTTACGGCAGTTGAATGGAGTGATCATTTAGAATGCTTTTTTGTAGGCAGCGACAAAGGCTTCTTTGTTTTGAATGACAGTTTAATTGAAATTTCTGAATATGACGGTGGCTCGGTAAGCTGCATAAAAGCTATGAGATTTGAATGGATTGCCCAAACAGATACTAAGGGAAACAAACCACTATTCGAGCCTTTTAACAATGGAGCTGTTATAATCGGAACTTCTCGTAAAGGTGTTTATGAGTATTTTGAAAATAGTATCATGCAAAAGAATGATAGTATATATGATTTGGAAATAACAGCTGTTCACAGTGTATCCGGAATAGGAGTTTTAGCAGGCACAAAAAGCACAGGTGTGTTCTGTGCCCGACATATTAACGGAGTAGGTTCCGTCTCTTCCCTCAACCTCACTCCCTACGCCCTGAAAATCTCTCCCAACCCCACAAAATCCCACGCGAGAATCTCATTTCACAACCCGGACTACGCCGAAATAGAAATTGCGATATACGACCTTTTTGGCAGAAAAGTAGCGGATGTACATTCGGGGCATCTCGCGGCAGGTGATTATAATTTTTCGGCTGATTTGTCGGGTTTTGCTGCCGGAAGTTATTTTTTGAAGTTTGGAGTCGGCGGGAGATCCGGGAGTTTGAATCTGATTGTTGAGTAGATAGTGTCCTTCTCTTCGATGTCCTACACTTTATTCAGTGTAGGACATCTTCTTAGGATGTGACACAGGTTCCAAGATGAAGCCCACTAAAGAAAGTGTCAAACATCTTCTTTACCTTACTCTTTATCCAATTTTTTTTTCTCAACGACTTTCCACAATCTTCCGGCATTAATCTCGGAAGGCGCTCTGTCGCTACCCATTCGAATTAAACATTCAATGGCCTCACCTGCTTTGATTATAGATGCGTCCCGAGCGGGAATTTGTTCCGGGAAAAAGTCGGAAATAACATAATCAACCATGCCGCCGGATTCAAATTTCTTGTCTATTCCGCAGCGCAAACGCATAAAATCTTCTGAGTCCAAATGCTCGATAATTGAGGATATTCCGTTGTGTCCGCCGTCACTGCCGCCGGATTTTAGGTGGATTTTTTCTATGGGGAAATTATATTCATCGCCTACAATCACAAAATCAGAAGGAACGGCGTTGAACTCTTTCGAGAGTGCGGCAACAGCCTCGCCGGAATTGTTCATATAAGTCATTGGTTTGACAAGGAGTACATCTTTCGATTTGATTTTGATGGCGGTTGATTCATACAAGGATTTTTGACGTCTGAAGAAACCGTCATACTTCTGAGATAAAGCATCAACAACCATCCAACCGATATTATGCCTGTTCCCGGCGTATTTGCTGCCGGGATTGCCGAGACCGACTACTATAAAATCAAATTTATCAACTTCCGGTTTCGATTGGTTTTTATTATTCTCTTGATTATAGTAATTATTAAAAAAGGGTGTTCTGCTAAGAACACCCTTGATAAAATTCGACTTGAGAAACATAAAATTAATCTTCTGTTGTTTCTGCTTTTTCTTCGCCTTCTGCTCCTTCTTCGCCTTCTGCTGCTTCTGCTGCTGCTTCTGCTGCTGCTTCTGCTTCGTCTGCTTCCTGGTCATCCTTAGATACGCGAGGTAGAACAACCGAAACGACGGCTGCAGAATCACTGACATTGAATTCAACATTGTCAAGATCAATATCTCTAACATAAATGGCGTCGCCGATTTGCAATTCGGAGATATCCAATTTGATATCACTCGGAATATCTTTTGGGAAGCACATCAAAGAAATCTTATGGATAGAGTGCTGAACTAAACCACCTTCTTTAACACCGGCTGCCTGGCCCAACAAAATTACAGGTACAGAGATTGTGATCTTATGACCTTTAACAAGACCGAGCAAATCAATGTGCTTTACTTTGTCTGTAATCGGATCAAACTGGATCGCTTTGACAATACAAGTTCTTTCAGCATCATCGCCGTCAATGCTGAGGCTGACCACATTAGTTTCTGATGTATGAACGAGTGGATGCAAATCGTGCGGTTCAGCAGAAAATGCAACAGAATCTTCGCCGGGAATATAATAAACACCAGGTGTAAGACCACTGTTTCTAATCGCTTTAGAAGCTTTTTTGCCGGATTCACGGCTATTTACGTTTAATGTTAACTGACTCATCTCAATTTATCCTTTATATAAATACTTTTCAAATTCAATAGTCTATTCAAATCCAAGAAATCTAATTTATCTTTCGATTTCAAACAATGAACTGATCGATCTGTTATCGTGTGTTCTGACGATTGCTTCAGCGAGCAATTCGGCAATAGACACAACTTCTATTTTATCCGGTTTGTTTTTCAACGGAATAGTATCGGTCACAAACAATTTATCAATAGCTTCTGAAGCCGCGAAATTATTAAGAGCTTCGCCCGAAAAAACGGGATGAACGCACACTCCATAAATACTGTTTGCGCCTTGATCTTTCAAAGCCTCGGCACATTTGATAAAAGTGTTGCCTGTATCAATCATATCATCAACAATTACAACATTTTTATCTTTGACATCGCCGATAATATTCATTATCACAGCTTTGTTGTGTTCAGGTCGGCGTTTATCAACAACGATCAGACCACTGCCGTGACCAAATCTTTTGGCATAAGAACGTGCTGTTTTCACTCCGCCGGCATCCGGAGACGCAAAAGACGGGTTATCAAGACCAAGTTTTTTCAAAGCACGAATTAACACAGGTGAAGCATACATGTGATCCACGGGAATATCAAAATAACCTTGAATCTGAGCAGAATGCAAATCAAGTGTAATTATTCTGTCTGCTCCGGCCGTGACCAACAAATTAGCTACAAGCTTAGCTGTTATTGATACACGAGGCTGATCTTTACGATCTTGTCGAGCATATCCGTAATAAGGAATAACAGCTGTTATTCTATTTGCCGACGCTCTTTTAGATGCGTCTATCAACATCAACATCTCCATCAGATTGTCTGTAGGAGAAAACGTTGACTGAATAATAAAAAGGTCTTCACCGCGAATATTTTCGTCAAATTTAACCCACAGCTCACCGTCGCTGAAATTTCTTACACGTGTTTCAGAAACTGTTATTCCGAGATGTTCGCAGACTTTTGTTGTCAGTCCGAGACTGCTTCGCCCTGAGGCTACCTTAAAATGAGGCATTTTCATATCTCATTACTATGTCAATCAGTAATTTATGCAGGGATGGCAGGACTCGAACCTACGAATGTCGCCGCCAAAGGGCGATGCCTTACCACTTGGCTACATCCCTATCCTCTTAAAAGAAGAACTGCAAAGTTAAGACTTATTTGCAAAACAACCAAATAATAAATATAGATTTAGGTATTTATTTTTGTTTGCCGCGAGATGTCCTAAACTTTCTTAAATTGTCCTCCTTATTGGCAAAAACCGGCCTTCAATCGACAAATCATTCTATAAACAAAAATATCTTTCCGAATACAGAATTTCTCTTTGTTTGTCAACGGCATAGCCCATTCTTCGCGGGTTGGTATTAGTTCGTAATCAAAACCGCCTTGTTTTTCCAGAATCTTCTTATGATATTCATCCACATAATCAACATCGGTTTCGAGATAGAGAACCCCGTCTTTTTTCAGACAGCGTTGGAATTCCGTCAGCAAGACTTCATTGAAGGCGCGACGGAGCAAATGATTCCTTTTGGGCCAAGGGTCGGGAAACAAATAGAATATTTTATCAACAGAATTATCAGCGATAAATTTCATTCCGTTGGCGACGCTATACCACATTGCTGAGACATTCGCCATTTTCTCTCCGTCAATCACACCGTTGATCCATTTGATCGGTATATGCCGAACATCTATCCCGAGAACATTGCTGTCGGGATATTTTTCGGACAAATCAAACAAAAACGCTCCTTTTCCGCAGCCCACATCAAGAATCTCAGGCGGATGACCGTCGTCGAAATGTTCATTCCAATCAGTTTCATCAAACACCGGCGGATAGTGATTCGGTGTTTTCTTCAAATCCTTCAGGGGATAATACATATTTGAGGACGTATGATGTCTCATGTTCGGGAGTGGATATTTTACGGAATCTATTTTCATTACAATCTGCTTCAATCGATATTTCATTAGATAAATCTTTACGAGCAACAAATTTACACAGATTTTTCATATTACGGAAAACAAATATGAAATATTATTGATTTGTTGAGTTGTTTCCGGTTTTGAACGGAAGGATTTTTTGTCGGAGTGCTTGGTTGGAAATTCTGATTTTTTCTTCCGTGCTTTCCTGAAACTTGATCCAAAGTAATGAAACTTTGGACAAGTGTGGGAAATCTTACCTTCCGAAGGTTTACGGCACTTCGGAAGGTTTACGAGAAACGAAATACTTATTTAACAACTCTGAAGGTCTGAGTAACAATACTCTTATTTGATTTTACAAGGAGAATATATACGCCGCTTGATAAAGTAGTGATATCTATACTGAGTTTTCCCGCTACGAGATCGTATTTCGGAACAAATACTCTGCCTGAGGCATCATAGACAAGGACTGTCGCATCTGACGGCGCATTTGTTTCGAAAGATACGCTGCTTGTCGCCGGGCTTGGAGAAGCTTTTCCAAGAACTAAACTACCGGATGTCCCAATTGTGACAAGTCTTTGTTCACTTCTTTCGCTCGTGCCGTCCGCATCAATCATATTTAGTTGATATATATACGTTTTTCCGAGTAATACATCTGTGTCCGTGACCGGGCCATAGTATCTTGTATTAGTACAGTTGCCAAATGCCGGTACAGTCGCAATTGTTGCAAAGGGACTTTTGCCACCCTCGTTTAGCTCTGCCCTTTCCACTTCGAAACGATCACTGTTTATTTCACTTGCCGTTGTCCAGCTGAGATTAACTTTGTTTGCGGTTGCGTTAGCTTCGAATGCTGTTAGTTCGACAGGCCAAAAATATTCTGAGTCTTCAATAAAATCAATGCATGCTCTTAAAATTGATTCAATATCACTCCAATGTCTCCAATCAACACTCAATACACATATCCTTCTGTCAAGCATTTCCGTTGAAACACCAATCGTGCTGTCTTCCTTTGATTTGTTCCCGTCATTGAAGTATACATATGCTTTTCGCGCAAGTCCCGGTCCCTGAGTATAAGGATCAGTCAAAGAACACATTGGCATTGGATCATCACTTATTGTATTCTCCGAGTTCCCGTCTTTGTCCCAATCGTATTTTAGAGCAGTCGTCATTTCGATACTTCGAACTTGCTCGCGATCAATATCAAAACCAAGTACTTGTATTTCATCAGTGCCTTCAGGCCAAGCACCGAGGTCGGATTTATACCTACAACGAAGAGTATTATTAATAAATTGCTGATCTTCTGTCAGTGTATCGTCAATCATTTTAAAAGCGTTCATAGTTACAATCTCTTGACTTCCGATTACTAAAGACTTATAATTATCGACTTCTCCTGAATTTACATAATTATTAATATCCAATTTTTGATATTCTGTTAATGCTTTGTCATGACCATCGGACAGGAACAGTATTTCGTAAATCGTATAGTCAACGCTTCTCGGCTCCCAGCTGTTACGATCGAAAGCGTCTATTTTCAGACTGTCATCCAAATCATCATCATCATATAAAATATCTCTGTCTATGTCCGTGTACCACCGAAGCCGCGAGAAGCCATAAGACAATCTGTCATAATTCAGTTTTCCCGACTCTACATCGTCACCCGGATCAGTTGTTGCATTGTAGATATCCTTGTTGATATTTTCCCCTGAAATAATCATATTGAGTACGGCTGATCTTTTTATGTAATATCTGGCAATAGTTGAACCCTTGTTATTTAAAGTATCTTCATCATCCTTTATTTCTACATCGAATTTGTATCTCGGAGTTACATTTGCTTCCATTGGTCCGCGAAAATGTTCGGGGACATTGTATGCAGGCAATTCATTTCTCAAATCAGAATAGGTTTTGAATATTTTGGAAGAGGAGTCTCTGTCAGCCTCAACATCGGCAAGATCAAATGACAGCTCAATGCTGTCTAAGGATACTACACTCGCAGAGGCCCTGACAGTAGCTGTCGGCTCTTCCGGCCAATCACCTACAGTATTTTCGCGATATATTTTTAAAGTGACTTCAAAGTCTGACACATTCCAACTGCCCTTGTTGAAGACAATAATTTTGCATTCTATCGGAAGCGCAGTCATCACATAATCCGCATCGCTGAACAGACCGGAATCGGCTCGGTCAGCCGAAGGTTCGGAAAATGATATAAATTCGAGATCCAGTAAAAAAAGGAGTTTGTTAGATTTGTTATCCGGTTTTTGCGCATTCATAGAAAGAGGGATAATAATTAGACAGGCTAAGAGAATTCCGTAACTAATCAGTCTTTTCATAACTACACCATGGATTAGTGAGTGTTAAATAATTAATAAATTTGTTGGCCTGTGCGTATGTTTCGTTAGTGCAATATAACGTTCCCGAACTCCGGTTCGGTTCATATATATAATGACACATGTACAATGAAAAGGTCTCGAAAAGTTACAACTCATACACAGAATCACCTAGAGAGGCACGACCGTACGGCTCTACAACCCCCTACATAAAATATCCGAATATGGCGTCAACGATTAGAATTGCTGCTGCTGACAGTGTAAACGCTCGAACTGTACTGCGACCGACTCCTTCTGCGCCTCCTGTCGTTTGGAAGCCTACCCAACAACCGATCAGGGCGGTCAAACCGCCGAATACAAATGATTTGCTGAGACTGATGTATATTTCGTTAATATTGAAATAATATCTGACGGAATTAAAAAATTCAAAAGCTGTGAAATCAAATTTTATCGCGGTAAGTACATATCCGCCAAGCAGGGCAATTGAGTTGGAGAACACCGCGAGGACGGGCATCATAATCAAAGCAGCAACTACTCTCGGCATCGCGAGGTAACGAGCTTTGTCTATTGCCATCATCTCAAGCGCATCGATTTGTTCGGAAACGCACATGGTGCCGAGTTGCGCCGCCATTCCGCCGCCCACTCTTCCGGCTATAACCAAGGCAGTCAGTACGGGAGTTAATTCAGTGAAAACCGCTGTGGCGATTGAGCCGCCGAGGAAAGGACGTGTAATACCTATCAGATTAAATTTAGTGAAAAGCACTGTCGCTTCCAAAGCCGCAATGGCTCCGGTGAACGCGCCTATAAACAAGACCAATGGCAATGAATCGGCGCCGATCAAAGAACTTTGCTCTAATACGAGCTTTCTGTCCTTGAAAACTCTCGGCATATAGCGCACTATACTTCCGGCAAGCATTATTAGACTGCCGAATTGATGTATGAAATTAATAACGCTGCGTCCGAGCCCGATCAATATTTTTTGCATAATTCTTCCCGATTGTCCGAAACGAATTTATGATTTAAAAGAAACACTCATAGCAAATTTAATCTTTTCAGGGGATTAATCTATAATGATTTTCAAAATATTCAAAATAATTTCTATGTTTTCGGTTCTTTACAGTAGAAATTATTTTATATATCGCAATATGGAAATCGGATTTTGTGAAAAAAATATTATTACTTCTTCTGTTCATACTTTTCTTCTTTTCCGCTAATCGAGCCGGGTTTTCCGATCCGATTGAAGCTGCGGTTATGTTTGATGTTGATATAATTAACGACCTTGACAATCCGAAAATACGTCTCAGTTGGCAACCCGACAGTGCCAAACGATTTGAAATCTCAAGAAAACTCCTCTCAGATAAAAACTTCACTTTGCTGAAAAAGCTCGACAGCAACAGCTCTGAATTTATCGATGAAGATATTGAAATCGGTGTTGGCTATGATTATTATATCAAAAAAGTTTTTCGCTTATACGATGCTTACGGTCACGGATATGTCGGAAGTAAACTTCCCGTAAAAGAATTTTCCGGACGCGTTCTAATCCTGGTTGATGAAACTATGTCAGTCCCTCTGGCTTATGAGCTCAGCAGATTCAGACAGGATATAAAAGCTGAAGGGCATCAGACAACACTCAGAACAGTGCCTCGAACCGAAGAATTCGATCCGGACGCAGTGGCTCATATCAAAGATATTATAGATGCTGAATTCGATCATTCTGACTCTTTAACAACGGTTGTTTTGTTCGGGCGAATAGCAGTTCCCTATTCCGGCGAGTCAGCCCCTGACGGACATCCCGATCATGTGGGAGCTTGGCCGGCAGATGTTTATTACGGTGTTATGAACGCTGAATGGACGGATGAAACTGTCAGCTCAGACACTTCGAAATCCGCGCGAAATCATAATTTCCCCGGTGACGGCAAATTTGATCAAACCTCTATTCCTGGAGATGTATCCGTCAGAGTCGGGCGAATAGATTTTTACGATTTGCCTGCTTACGAAATTAGCGAAACAGAACTGTTAAGAAATTATCTTGAGAAAGATCATAATTTCCGCAGTTCGAAAATCAAAGTCCCTAATCGAGCAATAATTGATGATAATTTCGGAGATTACGCAGAAGGTTTTGCGACTTTGGCTTGGTTCAATTTTTCATCACTTTGTGGCTCGGAGAATATTATTGAAGGTGATTTTCGAGACGTTCTGACTGCTGAACCATACTTGTGGAGTTATGGTTGCGGGGAAGGAAGCCCGGTATCAATTCATAAAATAGCTTATGTTCACAATTTTGTTGATTCATCTTTTTACGGTGTTTTTACCTGTATGTTCGGCTCCTGGAACGGTGACTGGGATACGACAAACAACATTCTCCGAATGGGTTTGGCGTCTTCTCCTTTTATACTTACAGTTGCTTGGGCAGGCCGTCCGTTTTGGTTTTTCCAACACATGGGTCTCGGCGAAGAATACGGATATTCGGGGATGTTATCTCAAAACAACAAAATGCTGTACGAATCTCCGGGAATCTACGCAACTAAACAGATGCATACATCAATTCTCGGCGATCCGACACTGACTATGTACCATGTGGAAGCTCCGACTAAGTATTTTCATTATTTGGAGTTTTCAGATACTAATCGCGCGATTATCCTCAATTGGCGAGCATCTCCCAATACTGATGTTTCTTCCTATAATGTCTATCGTTCCGGCGAACCGGACGGGAAATATTTAAAAATCAATGAGAATCCTGTAACTGACCTAATCTATAGAGACGACCGGCCATTGCCCGGCAGCAACAACTATTGTGTCAGAGCAGTGAAATTGCAAGAGACTCCGACGGGTTCTTTCTATAATCAAAGCCCGGGAATTTTTTACGAAACCGAAGCTCCTCATTTTGATTTGAACGCAGAGCTTTTAAACGAGTTTCTGCTCAGTCCCAATCCGGCAAAAGACTACATCAACTACAACTTTGTAATTCACTACAGCACTTTCATTGATATAAACGTGATTGATATTCGCGGCAAACTGCTGAAACAATTGCATAATGAACCCCTCGATCCCGGCAAATATACTTTTACCTATGATTTGACTGACGAAAACGGCTCGAAATTGCCGATCGGCGTTTATTATCTGACCGTCAAAACCGCACGCAAAAGCTTCATTAGGAAGATTCAAATCGGGGAATAGCAGTAACTTCCGGCTTCATATCACATTATCTAATATAAATATGTAACAGATTCTTGCTTTTATCGACTTTTCCGGTTATTTTGGGCAAAATATTATAGTCCGTTTAACAAA
This sequence comes from Candidatus Kapaibacterium sp., assembly GCA_027858275.1. GTDB lineage: Bacteria > Bacteroidota > Ignavibacteria > Kapaibacteriales > UBA2268 > JAQIDA01. The sequence continues at coordinate 16,937 of JAQIDA010000106.1, forward strand.
CAGTACGGGAGATTCGAAACATGAATATTATTACACGCTACAGCGCAATTGCGCTTTCTCTTATTTTCATCTTCTTCATTGGAAGCTCTAATCTCCAATCGCAGGTAGCCAAGGATTTCTCGGTGATGCTCGGAGCGGAAGCACAAGTTGCGCCGCCGACCATTACATTGACTTGGGAACCGGTCGAATTCGCCACAGGCTACACAATTTTCAGAAAATTGAAAACAGCTACCGCTTGGCCGCCTATCCCATCCGCTCAGTTAACTGCAGACGACCTTTCATGGACTGACGAGAGCGTACAAGAAGCTGTCGAATATGAATACAGAGTGCAAAGCGCCTCAGAAACAGAAATCACAAGCGGAGGGAAAACCGGACCGTTTAAATTCGCCGCAACAGGCTATATTGTAGCCGGTGTGGCGCTTCCTCCTAAAGATATTTTCGGCACTATTGTCATTCTCATTGACGAAACTATGAGAGATCCTTTGGATAAAGAAATCAATACGCTGGTGAACGATTTAATTATCGAGGGCTGGAATCCTATAAAAAAATATGTCCCCAGAGTAGAAGAATTTGACGGAGAAAAGGTTAAAGAAAACAAAGCTTTGATCCTGAAAGAAAACGGCAAATATATTAACGGTATCTCAGCAGTGCTTATTCTCGGTCGTGTAGCTGTGCCTTATACCGGGAATTATGTGACAAACGGAACAGATGTTTATCCTCCGGACGGACATCCGGACCACGGAGGTGCGTGGCCTGCAGATATGTATTACGGCTTTCTTGACGAATCAGTTTTCACGGACACAAAGGTAAACAACCCTGTCCCTTCAAGAGACAGAAACAAAAACATCCCCGGTGACGGCAAATTTGATTTCTCTTGGATGAGCATGCTAAATCAAGCAGTCACCCTTCAAGTCGGAAGAGTAGACTTTTATAATTTGCCGCTTTTTGAAGAAACTGAAACAGAGCTTCTCCGTAACTACTTGAATAAGAATCACGCATACAGAACCGGTCAAATAATTGTTAATCCCAAAGGTATTATTTCTGACAATTTCCCTCCCAGAAGTTTTAGTTATACGGAGTGTACCGGCGCAAACGGTTGGAGAAATTTCTCCGCTCTGATCGGAGCTGAAGGCGTTGAAGTCTCAGCTAAAAACGAATGGCTGGCAGATCTAAACGAAGATACATACTTATTTGGTTTCGGTTGCGGCGGCGGTAGTTTCAGCAGTATCGGCGGAGTGTGCAATACTGCGGGATATGCTGCGGCAGAAAATGTAAACGCCATATTCATGCTGCATTTTGGTTCTTATTTTGGTGATTGGGACAGCCAAAACAACATCTTGCGCGCGACTTTGGCAACTAAGCCTTCCGTTTTGACATGCGGATGGGCAGGCAGACCGCATTGGTACTTGCATCACATGGGTACAGGCGAACCAATAGGATATTCAGCTCGCCTTTCGCAGAATAACTGGGACACATATACAGCAGGATATTATACGACTAAACCCGATCAAGTTCAATATCCCCCGAATTATTCATATAAATTCGGGAACAGACAAATACATATTGGCTTATTGGGCGACCCGACTCTCAGAATGAATTTGAACCATGTAGACAAACCTTCCTTGTTGACTTTGACCCAGCCCGAAGTTGAAGGCGAAGTAATTATCAATTGGACTGAACCGGAAGAAGACGGGTTATTCTACAATGTATACAGATCGAGGTTCCCTAACGCCGGATACACACAGATAAATGATGATTATATCAGCGCTGCCGAGTTTGAAGATACTGATCCGATCGCGGGGAACATCTACTATATGGTCAGACCAATGCGTCTCGACAATACAAACAGCGGCTCTTACTATAATATCGGTCAGGGTGTCATCGGAACGATTACTACGACTTCTGACGTTGAAGATGACATTGATCTTGATCTGGCGATCTCAGCGACACCAAATCCCGCAATAACTCACACGGATATATCATTGACAATTCCGACAGTATCGCCTGTGAATATGGCAATTTATGATATAAACGGAAATTTTGTGAGAGATTTATACAATGCACAGCTAGCACCCGGCACTCATCTTATTCCTTGGAATTTGCTTGATTCCAATGGTAACAGAGTCGCGCCGGCTGTTTATCTGATTAAGATAACAGCAAGCGGAATGAGTACAGTTCAAAAAGTTGTGGTTATGCCATAATTATTTGTGTGGATAATTCGCCCGGAGCATGCGTAGAGACGCCCAATTTGGGCGTCTTGGATTATATATAAAAAGACAAACCTTCCGAACATTCATTTATTCGGAAGGTTTTTTATGTTTGTGGGGCACTGCCGGGTATTATCGGCAAAGACGCCCAAATTGGGCGTCTCTACATAATCTTTGATTTATT
>JAQIDA010000110.1 GCA_027858275.1 Candidatus Kapaibacterium sp.
GGCTGATTCCAAAGAATTTATTAACTTATAATGTCGGTTCTGTTCAGACCGGGGACTTTCAGCGGTACACCCGGGGACTTTGCTCCGGAATTGGTGGGGACTTTCACCGGTATAGGCAATATGTGTCGTTGCATTGAATTAATTTATCGGAGGACTTCCTCGTCTTCGGATGAGTTTAATCTCTAAATTCCTACTTCTTCACAATCACTTTCAAAATTTTCATCCTGTCTCCGTTTGGAATTCTGATAAATTAAACATTCTAATAGTGCATAACAATAACATATCCTCTAAATAGTCATTGGAAAGAAATTGCTGACTGTGGGCAGCGTCGCAAACAGTGTTTGAGCGAACCATTTGCGATATGCACTCTCAGTCAGCTTTTCATTGGAATCGGCGGATTTATTCGTCGATTCTTTTTTTTATTTGCTCTTTTATTAGCCAATAACATCATGTACTCAGGCTCTAACTAACAATATCTTTTCGTAAATTGCGGTTGCGATAAAATTTTATTTTGTCGAATCTGTCTTATAGATGTTAGTAAAATGTAATTATTCGGATGAATCAATCGAATTATAGAAGGATTTATGGAAAACGCTACTGAAAAATTTGAATATGAGAAAAAGCACGACGGTTTTTATTTGCTTGTATTAATGCTTAAGTATAAAGTATTTATGATAGTTAGTATCGTGATCGCAATCGGCGCTTCAGTCGGCATTTCTCTGCAAATGGATAATTGGTATACTTCCACGGTCAATGCCGTGCCGCCAAAACAATCGGGTGATCTGCTGAAAAGCGCGCTCGGAAGCATGTCCTCGGCATTGAAACAATTCGGAATGACCAAGCTCGGCGGTTCGGGTGAGGGCTACGAATTCACAGTTCTGCTGTTCAGTCGCTCTGTCAAAGACTCTATGATCAAAAAATACGATCTTGCGACAGATTATGATATTCCCGATACTGCAATGACACTGCTCAGAGAAGAATTTGGGTCAAATCTTGACGTGACCTATGAAAAAGACGGCAATTATACAATATCAATTATGAGCAAAGACCGTGAGAAAGCGGCTGTTATGGCTAATGATTACATTGAAATTACCAACGGCCTGGCTGTTGACGTTTTCAAATCCGAAGCTGTCTTCAACAGAAAATATCTCGAAAGAAGAATCGGAGTATTGGACGCGAATATTACAGTAACCGGCGACTCCTTACAAAAATATTCAAGCAAATACATGCTGTTCTCACCCGAAGATCAGGCAAAAGCCGTAAGCATGGCATATTCCGAAATGAAAGCCGAGCTTCTCAAACAGGAAATGTTGTATGAGATGTTGGTAAACAAGCTGGGCGAAAAAGATTACCTTGCCAAATCACAGTTAAAACTTATAGCAAAACTTAAAGCAAAAATATTCGAATCAGAAACCACTCCCGGTTTCGCCGGCAATTTCACAATGAAAAACGCCACGAAAATCAGTATAGAATACATGAGATTGTACGCGGAGTTAGAAACTTTCACAAAAGTGAAGGACTTTCTCCTTCCGATGTTGGAAGATGCCAGATTGGACGAAAACAGAAATCTGCAATCGCTTGTAGTCGTCGATCCTGCCATCCCTGCTGACAAAAAAACAAGCCCCAAACGATCATTAATCGTAATAGGCTCAGTATTCGGCACCTTCGTTCTGAGCGTGCTGTTTATACTGTTGCTGCAGGCATACAAAGACTTTAAGAAAAAATACGCGCTTGTTAAGAACAGTATTTAATCTAAATATTGAGTATACATCATGACGGAATTAGCCGCCAAACAAAATATATATACCAAGCTGCTGAAAGGAAGCGACAATCGTATTCCGATCTTAGCAGCTGTCTCATTCTTACTTTTGTCAGCAGGACTGATGTATCTCGGAATTATCGTCGATAAAGGAATATATGTTTTAGCCGGAATCGCGGTTATCTCGATGGTTGTTGTATTCGTACGCAATCCGCGCATTTGGATATACTCCGTCGGGATGTTTACTTTCCTGTTTTTCAGAGATATGAAAGAAGGCGTTTCAGTTCTCGATGTGATGACCGGAGTTTTTTTTCTCGGCACACTCTCAATTTGGCTGCTCTGGCAACTGGTTGTTACTCGTGAAAAGTTGATTGAAAACACAGCTGACCGTCTCCTGCTTTTCTTTTTCTTGTTCATGATTTTGAATATTATAATAGCGATATTTAACGCTGTAGATCCTCTGGATTGGATTCGTGAATTCACAATATTTTCGCTAATCCTGTACGCTTTCCCGATAAAAAGATATTTCAAAGAAAAAAAACATATAATGCGCCTGATGATCTTGATGGCTGTCGTTGTAATTGGCGTAGATTTCATGCAGTTTTGGCAATACTATAAAGCTCTGGGCGATTTGGTTTATGCCTATCAGCTTTCCTCTACTGTAAGAGTCAATCAGACCTTATACACTGCTGCGGTATCCATGGGCGTTGTTTTTGCCTTATATCAGAAAAGATTTTCACGACAATTGATATGGGTTGTTTTCTCCGCCGTTACCATCGGCGCGTTAGTAACATCATTTTCCAGAACCTTCTGGATTATATTGATGCTCAATATCGTGCTTATGTATTTCTTTATGACACCCGCCCGTCGCCGTCGGCTTTTGACGTATTCGGTAGTGATTGCCGTAGCGGTGATTTCTCTGATAATAGCTGTGTTCGGTGATAATACAATGCTGATGTACGAGATGATCGAAAAGCGTTTCACATCATCGACTCAAGGCACAAAAGATATTTCATTGCAGGCACGTTTTGATGAATGGTCGGAAGTGACTGACAAGATTCAGGAGAATCCGCTTGCCGGCAACGGAATGCACAAGAAGTTCCACTTTTTCAATCCGATTGATTTGAACACGACTCGCACGGCTAATATTCACAACGGCTACTTATACATTAGCTATCGTGCCGGTATTCCGCTTGCAATATTCTTCTTTGCCGCTCTGTTTATATACGCTTATCGTTCGTATATACTGAGTAAGTATTTGAAATCGGATTTCTATCGAATGCTCGCCGTCGGATCTATGATGACGATGTTGCTGTTGATTCTGTCTGACTTTACTAGTGCGCAAATCGCTACTCGCGACGGAGTTTTTGTCTTAGCATTTACTTATGCGTTCATATCTGCCGCAGAGAAAAAATATAAGGAAGAACAGACTGCCGAAAAATCCTTGACAGTGAAAGGATAGAACAGCATGGCAACATTTCGCAGCATGGATGATAATATTAATTTTGCCTCGAAGCAACGATATACCATACTCAGGACGATTGTATTCTTGGTAGTAATTGTTTTTCTGTCACGTCTTGCATATTTACAGATTATCAAAGGCAGCGATTATCTCCGTGTGTCCGAGATGCAGGCAATTAAGCCGATTATTATAGAGCCGTTTCGCGGCAACATGTTCGATCGCAACGGCAATCTGCTTGTTCATAACGAACCCTCATTTACTGTGACGATTACTCGCAATGATTTTCGACCTGAATCAATCCCGTTGCTGACTTCAATTCTCGAAATAGATTCGGCGGCTTTCGCCAAAGCATTCAAACCATTATACATGGTATCCAAATTTGTCCCGATGAAAGTATTCAAAGATGTCTCATTTGCCAAAATCGCGATAATTGAAGAATATAATGAGATGCTTCCGGGCGTAGATATTACAGTCGAATCCAAACGTCTCTATGAATCAAAAGCTAAAATGGCACATATATTGGGTTACAGCCGAGAGATCAGCAAAGAGCAAATGAAGATGAAGAGATATAATTACTACCGCCCCGGCGATGTTCTCGGCAAAACCGGGTTGGAACGTTCTTACGAGGATCTTCTTCGCGGCAACAAGGGAATTGAATACGTAGCTGTTAATATGATTGGTCAAAAAGTAGCCAGTTTCGAGAAGGGAAAAGCCGATATTTCAGCGACTCACGGGTTTGATCTGTTTTTGACTTTAGATAAAGATTTACAGGAA
>JAQIDA010000273.1 GCA_027858275.1 Candidatus Kapaibacterium sp.
CAAGAAATGAATGATGATCTGAATGCTTATTATTCCTTGATGAGTGATATTGATGCTTCCGTAACAGAAAATTGGAATGTTATAGACCACGACAATGATCCGGTTACTCCGGATTCTGCCGCAGGATTTTTGCCGATAGGATCTTACGAAGACCATTTTATGGGTGCTTTAAACGGGAATTCATATAATATAAATGATTTATATATTAACAGACCCGGATATGACAACATCGGATTATTTGGTTTTATTAATTGTTCACAAACCTATAAAATTATCGGTCACTTAAATCTGATTAATGTCAAGATTCGCGGTCTAAATCAGGTAGGAGGTTTAGCCGGTAATTTTCGTTCATCCGGTGTAATTCCACGTATTGAAAACGTTAAGATAAGCGGGATAATTATCGGGGAGGAGCGTGTCGGAGGCTTGATCGGTAATAATCTCTGCTGTGGAGTTGTTATTGATTCATACACATCGGTATCTGTCCACGGCATATTCTTTGTCGGCGGATTTATAGGTTACAATAAGGGTCGAATTATTCATTGCGGTTCAGAAGGGACAGTAGTAGGCGGCGGATCATGCGGCGGTTTGGTCGGGAGACATGTTATCAATGAAATAATAGACTCACATTCTACTTCTGATGTTTTCGGACTGAAGAACATTACATTTTTTGAAGGCGATATTGGAGGTTTTGTAGGAGCGAATCAAGCAATCATTCGAAATTCATATTCAACAGGAAATGTAAATGGCGATCTTGGTAAAGTCGGCGGGTTTGTTGGCGCGTGTTGCTGTGAGAATTATAACAATCCTGATATCCAAAACTGTTATGCCACAGGAGATGTAGTCGGCAACAATAGGGCAGGTGGTTTCCTTGGTCGTTTTGACGGAGGCCAAATTAAATACTGCTATTCTGTCGGCAAAGTTTCAGCAGAGAGCAGAAGCGGCGGATTTGTCGGCAGCAGCAATTTGGGGCGTGTCTCAAGAAGTTTTTGGGACATAGAAACAAGTAAACAAACAGGTTCTGACGACTATGAACTAGGCAAAACCAGTACTGAAATGAAAGACATTTCAACATATCTTGATTCTTTGTGGGATTTCACTAATACATGGGCAATTGATCCTGAAATTAATAGCGGCTATCCATATTTGCAATCAACAATACTTTCAATCGAAAGTGAACAGCCTGATGTAAGCGCAGCAGTTAGCATATATCCCAATCCGGCTAATGAATATGTAACAATCTCAATCAGGGATGTTTCAGCACAAATCTACAATATTCAAATTGTGAACATGTTGGGCGGAATCATTAAGATATTCCCGTGTCAAGCCGTTAGCCAAGAATTTATATTGCCAATTTCAGAAATCGCAAAAGGATATTATTTTTTGAGGATCAGAACAGATTCCGGTGACTTAACATTTCCGATTGTTATTGAATAAATGATCACGACTTGTCCAAAGTTTCTTCACTTTGGACAAGTAAGACAACCTTACCTCACCAGCAGCACTTCCCCGCTTTCAACTGCTCCGCCGACTTGCAGGGTATAATAATAAACTCCCCCTGCTAAACCCGAACCGTCAAAAGCAGCCTGATGTTTGCCGGCCGACAGACGCGCGTCGATTAGGGTTGCTGTCTTGCTGCCGAATATATCGAATATATTTAGAGTGACATGCGCGGATTCTTTTAATTCGTAATTGATCGTTGTGAATTGGGAGAATGGATTGGGGTAGCTTTGAGACAAATTGAATTTTATGTCAGAATCTGATATTCCCGTGGATTTATTGCTTGCGTTTGGAGTAGATACGCTGAAGAAAATCCATTCGGGATTTGCGTCGCCGTTGCGTCCCATTGATATATCCGTTTGCTGTTCGCCATAGCTGATTGTATCGATAATGGTTGTTCCGTCCGGAGCGTAGAGACCGATCTCTTCGCCGTCTTTTGAGAGTTTGAAAGTGGCGTGGCATGTTCCGTCTTCGGGATCATTGTCTGCTCGAATGAGCAGGAATCCCCTTGGCTGAATAACAGTATTATCAGGAACTTGCCACTTCATCGGTGTGTCAAAATTATCAGTTATATAAAATCCGCTTATGTCTGAATTAATGTCTGAATTGTTGTACAGCTCTATCCAATCAGTATAGTTACCGGTTTCATCCGGAGCAATTGAATTATTGGATGCCATGAATTCGTTTATCAGCACGGAAGAAGTGAATGCTTCGCTTGTGTTCGCGGCGTTCGGAGTGGGATTATCTAAAAACGTCAACTCAGCTTTACTGTCCTCGCGTCTGCCGTATGATACATCTTCGGATTGCTCGCCGTAAGTGAATGAGTCGAGCAGTTCATTGTCCGGGGAAAAGATCGCTATTTCTCCACCCGATTTCTCAAGTCTGAATGAAGCGTGTAACTCGCCGGCGGAAGGATCGTTATCCGCCCAAATTATTAAGTAGCTTTTGGGTTTGATTATTGTGTTTTCAGGAATTTTCCAAAGCGACGGACTGTTTATATCATTTGTCAGGTACGAACCGGAAAGATCAACCGGGATAATCTCGTCGTTATATACTTCAATCCAAGGGACAAACTTGCCGTTTTCATCGCTGAGACTGCTGTTGTTATCCGCCATAATCTCATTGATAAAAATGCCGTACAAAGGATTGTAATTCGTCGGCAAGAATTTGAGCGCTACCTTTTTCAAATAATCAACTCGGATATTCACAAAGTCTATTTTTGCCGGCAGATTGTTCATAAATACAGTGTTATCCTCCATACCGTTTTTATAAATATCTCTTTCGGCATCGAACTTAATTGTATTGTGATAGTTCTGCAGAAGCTCTCGCATGTTGGATTTGGAGAAAGTTCCGTCGACAAATTCCTGAATCTTCTTTATGTAATAGTATCTGAATTCATCAATATGGAACATTCGATTGAATAAGTAATTGTATTGCCTGCCTATAGACGAGGGACTTTCTTCGGTATAAAGATTAATGGGAGTCCGAGAGTCTCTGAATGTTGTGTTGTGATCCCAATTGCAAATTCGCCAATTGCCGTCCTTGAAACTTCGGAGAAGGAGGAAATTATGGAAATGCTGGTCTATATCCGCGGCACAATTCAAAATTGCGTAGGAAGTCAGGAACTCCCCTACATCGAATGCTCGAGGCAGATTGTTTTTAAAATACTCGATGTCGGGATCATTGACCAATTCCATCAGTTCGATCAAATCATCGTAGCCCGTTGACCCGTTGTTTTCCTTTTCATAAGCTTTTTCATATTCAGCCAAATCATGAAGAATTTGGAAATTACCTTGCTGGCTTCGGTAAATATTACTGTTCGGCAGATCATGGTTGTCGATAAAATAATCGTCTTCCTGCTCACGTTGCAAGTATACTCCGATGAATACGCCGTTTAGTTTTAGATGTACGGGATAAGTGTTCTGAGTAAGGACTCCCGCTTCACGTCGAAGTGAATAAGTTATGGCGTCAATCATCATGCTCGGATCATTCATCTCAGCACTCAGATTGAGCTTTTTCATTCCGTTGAATATCTCGCCGTTATCGAAATTAATTTTGTAATTCTTCTTGCTCAGCTTTTGAGTGACATTGCCTCTATAGCGAATACTGACAGCGGGCCATACTTTGCCGTTGTAAGTGAAATCAGCGGCAATATATTCATCGCTGAAAATATTGTCGTTTAATTTCGCTAGGTTTTCCTCTGTTACCGTGAGTTCGTATATCGGTAAGCCTGAGGTTTCGTCACCGACGGGTGCAGCGCTCAAAACTTGAGTAGCAGGGCTTTCATTGCCCCATAAATCAAGGGCTGTGATTTTGTAATTATATGTTTTCCCGACTGTTACATTATCATCAATATAGCGTGACAAGGGATGCGGTTCGGTATTAACAAGCTCGAAATCAGATTCATCCGTTTGACGATAAATGTTAAATCCTTTAAAATCCGGCTCGAAGGAAGCATTCCAATTGACTATATTTCGCGCGAAACCGTTGATTATTGTCGCGGATTGGGGTGTTTTGGGCGGGATGTTATCCTGAACTATTTTTTGGAGTGAGATACCCGAAAGCATTGTTGTGCCGGCTGTAGCTTGTGCTTTGATGTTTAATTGACCGTCTTTGAGTTCTGTTAAAAAATGATGCGCGACGGCATAGCTTCGACCTCCGTATTTGAAAACATCAAAATCTTTCAAAACTTCTTTGTCTTCAATCTGATAGTTTTGTATACGCTTGTTTTTCCAATGAAACTCATTTTCACAAAAATGCAAATTAACGGCGTAAAAACCGTTTTCAACATCGAATCGGAATTCGGAAAATCCGTAGCGACCATTTATATAAAGCTCGTCCCTGCCGTCTCCGCCGCCGATAATATCTCGTCCCATACCGGTGTTTGGCGCAGAACTTTGGTCAATGTAACCGGAACCGTTCTCTGCGGTATATATTCTGTCAGGCCAATATGTGATTTGATCGGGACTGTTTGAGAGTATATCATTTGCTCCGCAGTTGAATGCATATAGTGAGTCCGGTTCCGCGAATTCGCTGAGTTCAACATCATCAAAATATACTTTGCCGGTTTCTGCCGCCAGTTCTATCAATACATCTACGGAATCAATATCATTAGGGTGAAAGAATTGGAGTTGTAATTTACGCCAGTCGGCATTGTTAGCATGTGAAAGTTTTATGGCTGCCGGTTGCTGCAATGGCTTGCCATCTTTCCAAAAAATAACTACCATGACAAAATCTGCGTCCAGATCATCTGTTTTTCCGTGAACAGACAGTCTGTAGGTCTTACTTTTCTCAAGGACCAAGCATTGAACCCATGCCGCGTGAGCCGATTCGTCAATTTTTTGGACGGAGACGGAATATTCGCCTGTTCGGGAAAATCCGTTTTCTCTTTTGAAAATAACAGTTTGGCTTCCGGGAATATTATTGCGCCAATTCAGCACTTTATTTCCGACTCCTTGTTCAAATGAAGGGTTCAACATGAGATTTTGAGCAAATAAGCCAATCGACGATAAAATGATAATAGCAATAAACAAAATTAAATTCTTCACGTTTTCTTTCTCCTAATTATTTCAAATGCAGCAGTTTGTTTGTTGTTGAAACATCATTTCCTGTTTTCAAACTATAATAACAGACAGCTGAATTTAGAAATAGTTTAAAATTATCTTTGCCGTTCCATACAGCGGAGTGCTCGCCGGAGGTCTGATATTCATTAATCAAAGTTATGATCTCATTTCCGTGAAGGTCATAGATTGTAAGAGTTACATGAGCGGATTCAGACAATTCGTAGCTAATAGTTGTCGATTGGGAAAAGGGGTTGGGGTGCGCACTGAGAAGAGATTGGTTTTTCCCGTCCGAAACTGACGAACATGATCCGTAAGCGGATTTTATTCCTTCAAATAACTCATTGTCTTCTCCGGCGTAGGATAATGCCCAGATTCCCAGACCCGCCATATCTTGGGAGTTGACAAAATCGTAGCTGTTAGTGAGATAGCCGCTGTCAGTGTACCAGAGTTGGCGAAAAACGCCGTCTTCTTCATAACTTACCCAAACGGATTTGTATGTATCATCGAAATTCTTTCCGAATTGATCTGCTAATTTTTCGCAAGCGGCATAAGTGCGTGCTGTTGCTTTTCCTGTAGTATTACTCCGCTTTTCCAAGCTTTCTACAGGCCAATCGTAACCATACCATGAAACGCCGAGAGCGAGGCGAGATGAAGGAACGCCGAGATTCAAATATTCATTAACGGAATTTGTGATATTATAATATCCGCCGTCTAACGGCGATACAGGGCCTGCCGTTTCGCTTCCCGACCAGTAATAATCGTAGCCCATTATGATGAGATAATCGCAATTCTTTGCGAGTTCCTTAGCGTCGAAAGATTGCTGCCAATCAACAGCCGGCAGATCGAGAGAAATTTCCGCTTTGGGGATATTTTCTCTAAAAGCGGAATCCAGCATTCGAGTAAATTCAGTAAGGTCATCACGGTTGGCGGTTCGGACTAATTCAAAATCCAGATTAACGCCGTCGCTGCCGGTTGCCTCAATAATTGAGACGAGGCTGTCGATGAGAATCAACTGTTTGCTCTTATCAGACAGAAGAGCTTTGTTGCTTTCATATCCGAATGAGCTGACTGTCAGCACGACTTTGACATTGCGGTCATGCGCGTATTCGATCATCGGAGAACTGTCGAATCCGTGAATAGTAGTATAACCGCCGGTTGCCGAGTCTACTTCATAACTGAAGAAGGCTATTACGGAAAGAGCGTCATAGTCATAAGTTTTATAATGATCTTCCGCGACCCAATAAGGATGCCAGCCGAGAACTTTTTTATTAAGTGTCGTAGCTTGAGGTTTTAGCTCAGCTTTTTCGAGATTGAAGCTTGAAGTCTCGTTATGAGGATGTATAATACTATGGGACTGATGCGAACTTTCGAATAAATCTTCCGCAAGAGCTGATCTTGTGAAAACAGCTATCAGCAATAATATGAGAAGAGACTTCATCGTGTATCCTTAATCTGTAATATTATCATTTTTTGGCAAACGGACTCAGATAACCCGCACTATTCTAATGTTTGTTGCAAATACTTGCAACGGATAGCTTTAGCTGTCTGCGAGAATGATTGTTCTCAAGATTTTGCATAGTGCTAAAGCACTATGTTGCAATAAAATACAAAGAATACAAGAATAATTCGGGTTAATATTACAATGAGTCTGATTCATCTTCAGTCGAATTCGCGTTTTCATCTAAAACAACGGGGGTATTATCAGTCTCAACAAGGAAGCTTTTATTTTCTGTTCCCGGAAGGCTTTTGAATGCTTCCGCACTGCTTGCGTCTATAGTGAATTCGAGGTGTGAATCGGGCATAATATCTTCTGTTTCAAGCTCTTCCAATTCGCGGAGTTTTGGAAGGTCACCAAGGTCGTTCAGTCCGAAAATCCTAAGGAAATCCGCTGTAGTTGAAAAGAGCAGCGGCTTGCCGAGAACGTCTTTTCTGCCGACCATTTCGACGAGTTTTTTATCAATCAAGGAATTGACTATTTCATTGGAATTTACGCCGCGGATCTGTTCAATTTCTGGTTTTGTGATCGGCTGACGATAGGCGATAATCGCCATAGTCTCAAGAGCGGCTTGCGAGAACCTGCGTTTGGACTTGCTCTTGGACAATCTCATAATCAATTCGCCGTATTCGGGACGTGTGGCAAACTGCCAACCTCCCGCGATTTGGATTATATGATAAGGTCTGTTCGTTACCCTTAGATCGGCATTGATTTCGTCGATCAATTCATTGAGAAGAATCTCAATTACTTCGGGCGAACGGCTTTCATCAATCGGTTCATCATCAAGTTCAGCCTCCTGCCCCGGCGCAGAATCAGACATAGCTTGAATCAGTTCCGGTCCGTCGAGAGTGCCGCTGAAAAGTTCTACATTGTGTACTTTTATTTCTGCTTTGGGCTTTAACTCTTCAATCAAAGTTGTATACAAAAAATCAAAAGTAGCAGGTTCGTCGGAAGCAAAAATTAATGCTTCCACAGCGGCCTTCTGCTCCAATCGGGCAAGGGTTAGAAATTCAGGGCTGTTTTTATCGGTCAAATTCATATATGTCTGTCTTTAATTGTTTTTTTACTTGCTTCAATTCATATTAAAACTCGGGCGCGCCGAAATGGCTATATCGTCAAAAAGATCGGACTGGGTTATAATGATTTTATTAAGCTTTATTAAATCTAAAATAGCGAGAAAAGTAACGATGACATGGTCTCTCAGCATATTATTCGTTAATTCGAAAAATCCGATACGAGGTTTTTTCCGCAGTAAATCGATAATATGTGTTCTTTTTTCGCCGACTGTGAGCTGATACATATCGACTAAATGCTCCGACGGTGTTTCCGACGCACGATCGAGTGCCGCTTTGAAGGCCTTCATCAAATCAAACAAGGTGGAGTTTTTATAATGCTCGGTATTGGTTTGATCAACTACTTTTTGATCGCCTGTGAATAAGTATCTGTAATATGTATATCGTTGGTCTTCACGCATACTCTTAAGATCGCGCGCGGCTTCTTTGAACTGCTTGTACTCAATCAGTCGCTGCATAAGCAAAGTTCTGGGGTCTTCAAGTTCTTCACCGTCTTCTGTAAGCACTTGGGGCAAAAGCATTTGTGTTTTGATGTACATCAGTGTGGAAGCCATGACGAGAAATTCGCCGGCGAGCTCCAAATCGAAATGTTTCATCAAAGTAACATATTTCAAAAATTCTTTGGTTATTTTCGCAATTGGAATATCGTATATATTTAGCTCGTCTCGCTTTATGAAATAGAGCAAAAGATCGAACGGGCCTTCGAAATTGGGTAGTCTTATTTTATACATTATTGCCGTTTTTCATCTTTTGTCTAAACTTTATATATATTTGAATTCTCAAATTATAGAATTTTATATGATATTTATTAAAAGTGTTATTAACATTTTCTCCTCAACGAGTAGGGATTTTCCACATTTGCTCGTCAAACGTAGACTCGGCGTACTCTCATGCTGAGATTTGTAGTAATTTCATAAGAGATTGTATTAATCTTGTCGGCAATTTCTGTCGCGCTGATTGTTTCGCTGCCTTGAGTGCCTATAAGAACTACTTTTTCACCTATCTCGATTTCTGCATCTCCTACATCAACCATACATTCATCCATACAAATTGAACCTACAATCGGGAAACGTCGACCCCTGATAAGGACTTCAGCCTTAGCTTGATTTGCTTTTGTTAAACCGTCACCGTATCCGATCGGAACCGTAACGATGCGAGTATCTTGC
>JAQIDA010000302.1 GCA_027858275.1 Candidatus Kapaibacterium sp.
GCATGCTGTTAATCCAATTATTAGCCATATTGATAATGTAAATAGTTTTTTCATATCTTCACGCTAAATATTCTAAATGAAATCCCTCACCCCGAATAACTACTCAAAATTACAATTTATTTCCGAAAAACTATAATTTTTGTTGTTAAATATCCGGAGTATTTATAAGTTGTAACATCTTTTTGGAACCTATACTCATTGATATTAATGAGGATAGATTCAAAGCCCTCCCGGAAAAGAAAATTATCACAAATAAATCCACACTAAAATACGATCAAATTAGTCGTATTTAGAAATTGTGTATTGGAAACACACGACAGTGATGAAAATTCGCATGATGAAATTGAGAGAAATTATGATAAGATCGAAATATATATGATAAAATTATCAAAAAAAGTGGAATACGGAATTCTTGCCGTGAGGTATATCGCCTCGCAGAAAGGTCGGAAAGTCAGCGCGAAAGAAATGTCTGAAAAGATGAACGTTTCTTTTGAGTTCCTGTCAAAAGGTCTGCAAAAATTGATGAGAGAAGAGATTATCTTGTCTCACCAAGGGAAACACGGCGGTTACCTCCTCGCGAAATCCGCGGATTCTATCTCAATCGCTGATATTATTGAGGCTTTGGACGGCAGAACCGCTATAGTGGACTGTTTCGGCGGCATTGACGCGAAAACATGCGACAGAACAGATGTATGCTCCATTAAAAAACCGTTGATGTTGATTCAGAAAAAAATTGACAGTATATTCGGCTCAACGAGTATTGACGAGATCATGAAATCAAACGATCCGATAAGAAAACAAATAATTAATATATAAATAACAGGCTGATGATGTCAGACAAATCAAATATTGTCGAAGAATTGAACGAAGGCGAGTACAAATACGGTTTTATTTCAGATATCGACAACGATACTCCCGCAAAGGGTTTGAACGAGAATATAGTTCGCTATATTTCTAAACAGAAGAATGAACCGGCTTTTATGTTGGAATGGAGATTGAAAGCTTATCGAAAATGGCTGACAATGAAAGAACCTGATTGGGCAAAAGTAGATTATCCTCCAATCGATTATCAGGATATTTTCTACTATGCATCTCCAAAAAAGAAAAAATTGCAAAGCATGGATGAAGTTGATCCCGAAATTCGCTCAACTTTTAATAAACTCGGTATTTCTTTGGATGAACAAAAGAAACTCTCAGGAGTGGAAGTGGCTGTTGATGCCGTGCTGGACTCTGTGTCGGTCGTGACAACATTTAGATCAAAACTTGCTGAGCAGGGAGTTATATTCTGCCCGATAAGCGACGCTCTTCGCGATTATCCGGATTTAGTAGAAAAGTATATCGGCTCGGTGGTTCCCATTGGAGATAATTACTTCTCCGCATTGAACTCTGCCGTATTCTCTGACGGTTCGTTCTGCTATATTCCCAAAGGCGTTCGCTGCCCAATGGAACTTTCGACATATTTTAGGATCAACGCTAAGTCTTCCGGTCAATTTGAGAGAACATTGATAATTGCCGACGAAGGCAGCTACGTCAGTTATCTCGAAGGATGCTCTGCTCCGATGCGTGACGAAAATCAGCTTCATGCCGCTGTAGTTGAACTCATTGCTCACAAAGATGCCGAAATAAAATATTCAACTGTTCAAAACTGGTATCCCGGTGATAAAAACGGTGTCGGAGGTATCTATAACTTCGTTACAAAACGCGGAATCTGCAAGGGCGACAATGCGAAAATCTCATGGACTCAGGTAGAAACAGGGTCGGCGATTACATGGAAATATCCGAGCTGTATACTGAAAGGCGATAATTCTATATGTGAATTCTATTCAGTTGCTTTGACAAATAACATGCAGCAGGCGGATACCGGAACAAAAATGATCCATCTTGGCAAAAACACTACGAGTCGTATAGTATCCAAAGGTATTTCCGCCGGCAAAAGCCAAAACAGCTATCGCGGATTAGTAAGAGTCGGCAAGAACGCTGTCAACGCTAAGAATTTCTCGCAGTGCGATTCGCTCCTTATGGGAGATAAATGCGGAGCGCATACATTCCCTTACATTGAAGTCGGTAACAAGACTTCGGTTGTGGAACACGAGGCGACTACATCGAAAATATCAGAAGATATTTTATTCTATTGCAACCAGCGAGGT
>JAQIDA010000304.1 GCA_027858275.1 Candidatus Kapaibacterium sp.
CATCCAAAGTTTCCATCAGATTTACAACCATAAAAATTGCACAAAGGGCAACCATCCCGAACACAAAAGTCAGGAGGAATTTTTTAGTTATATATCTGTCTATTATATTCATATTGATACGGTTATGCTCGACGCTTCAAAAATATGGATGAAAAAAGTGTCATTAGAAATACAGAACTCATCATTAATGCCGAGCTCCACATAATTATATCTTTGTTAATATATTCAAGCAATGCGAGTTCTGTGAATTGGTATTTGATAAACAAAATCGGTAGCATCTCCCCCGCTGCAATTCCTATAACTGAGATGATAATTACAAGGAAAAATGAGGCGACTACACATTTAAAGTTTGAAACATCTTGCTCGGCAAGACGCCTGATCGCCGCGTCAAAACCCGTAAATTCTGTTCGTATAAGCATATAAATAAAAAACAAGAATAAAAATATCCCAATTCCTGCTGTAAATTCAATAATCTTCTTGCTTTTATTTTTTATTTCGACAATTCTGTCAAACATAGACGCACGATAGAAAACCTCAGTAATACCTTCAGTTTTATTGAGTTTATTCAAAATCAAAGTGAATTCATTGTGAGAAAAATATTGATCCCTCAATCGAAATTTCAAAGTCGACGGAAAGGGATTAGCGGGCAGCAATTCGGATGTGATATTATCGTATTTCTCACAAAAAATATCCTGAGCATCCTCGGCCGAGATATACTCTAAGTCCATTGACCAGTCTTTTGAATCGATTGAATTTATAGTAGCGTATATCTCATTGTCTTCTATGTTAGGATCAAAAACTGCAGTCATTTGAAAGCTGTAAGTGATTTTTTTATATTCATCATTGAATATTAAACCCGTGATAATCAATGCTGTTATAAGCAAAGTCAGTACGGTAGTCCCTATAAAAATTCTCGCCACGGATTTTGGGCGTTTCTTCAGTAAAAGAAAGAGGACGGAAAATATGTTTTTTTTCATCAGTCAGACCGTTTTCTTCTTTGTATAAATTCTTTTCCGAAATTTAATGAATCATTGAATGCCCTAAAAATATATTTTGGCTTAAAATCAAAATACTTTTGAGCATAGAAATAACAGATACCTCCGTAGAGCCATGAGTATACTACGACTCCAATAGGTATAATGTTAGGATTGCCCATTGAACAAACCAGATAAAGCACTATCAATGAAACAGATACAGACACAACTGAAATCTTAGCCACAGTCTCTGACTTACCCGTCGCAAGTATCACGGATGATAAAATAATAAAAGGCATCGGGATCGCTGCAAGCAGCAAAATATTGAATTGGACAATCGCCAGTTCGTATCTCGGAGGCAGGAAGCTCGAAATAAAGAAATCACTCAAGCCCGTTTCCAACAGCACAACAGTGATCAAAAACAGGATGAACAAGAACGAAACCGATTTTGTCATTAATGAATGTAGTCCTGAAGTATCACCGTTGGCAAGTTGGCGAACAGCCGAAGGATAAACCAATCCGTGAGCGGCGTTCAGCGATTCATCAAATACTCTGAACAGGACTTTAGCAGAAGCGTAGATACCCACTATTTCCTTTGAGAAAAAGAACTGGACAATATAGACATCCAACAATCGCGGCATATTCTGAAATGCGTTATTAATAGACAATGGAAAACCGAATTTCACCATTGTCCAAATTTCAATCACTCCGCCGAAGCCGAATTTTAATTTTCTAAATGTCAAAGCTATAGCTGTAACAGAACTTAGGGCCGCTCCTATATAATACATGTTTTTCATTTGAACAAAAGTCATTGTTGACGAATTTATCAGCAAATATGCCGTAATCGCCGACATCGGCAGGAAAAACGCGAGATTAACAAGGAACAAACTGCCGAATTCTTGATCCCTAAATATCAGCTTAATACAATAAGTTCTTGGAATAAATAGTAATACGAGCAAAGGAATCGCCTCGGCAACAAGTATTAAATCAGGTTCGTTGAAAAAATCAGCTATATTATATCTGATCAAATATATAAATGCCGCCGCCCCGAGACCGGCTACAATATGAAAAGTTAAGACCAAGGAGTTTACACGCCTAACCTCAGTTTGCTTCATCCCGAATTGAATCAGATTTTGTAGTGCGAAAGCGTCAAGAACCACGAAAATCCAAGTATGCAGGGCAATCAACAATTGGAACAATCCGAAATCACCGATAGACAATGCGCGCATTTGAAATATAATCACAACGCCGTAAAGGGCGATTGTAACTTTATCCGCGAGCGACCAGGATATCTTTCCGAGATTTTCTTGTATTCTCAATCTGTGCCTTTTGATTTATTCGATTGGAATATTTCTATTTTCCATTCAATCTCCGTAATTGAACTTACTAATACTATCCGTTTGGCATCAATCAATTTGCCGTAAGAAGGCGAATATTGATAATCCTCGACCAAAAACTCCCCGTCACTCGAACTGATTAATAACTGAGTATCGTTATTGATAATTCGAACACTGCCATTATCTTGTTCAATAATTTCTGTCCCGGGCGATAAATGCAGCATAATTCTCTTTTCCGCTTGGATCGCACAAATATCTTTGAACATCAATGATGATTCCGAAAATTTTACCGATCGGCGGTGAGGCTTTCCATAACCGCATTGCTCGGCTTCGAAATAAGTATCATCCTTAAAAAACAGATGCGGGAATGAAACATCTTTGTTCATCCAAAAAAGATCGTCTCCTGATTCGGTTTCCCAAGTGTTTTGCTCAAGTCCTTTAATACAAAGAGTGTTGTGCATATCAGTTGAACGATAGAGATTTCGTTTTTCGGGATAGGAAGTATATACGTAAGTGCCGGGATCGACAATAAAATCACACCCCGAAACATTTAGTTCAAACGAGAGTTTGTCATTGTGATCGTGTCCGCCCTTGCCGTTTTGACCGTTGGCGCCGCAACGAATCGCGAGATAGTAATTTTTGTTTTTATATACGAACAATCCTAAATCATCAAAAGCAGTACAAGTCGTTTCTTTATTGAGGTCTGTCGGATAGGTTCTGTATTCCTTGCTGTTAGGAGTATTCTCAATACTCAATAATTTCGAGATAATATCTGTTTCAATCTCAACGCTCATATTATCTGACTTAATTTTTTCATCATTCAAAACGAGTGATCCGAGATTAATTAGTGACAATCTGTTATTGATATGCTCAAATAAGTTATTATCCTGATCCAAGGAGAAGGTTGGGAAAAGTTTAATAAATCTGCCGTTGTCATTGTCTCCGAATTGGGGCATCTCCCCCGTCGGCTTAATAGATTTTCCCACGAACTTCAGAATTTTCAACATCATCTGCTCGAATTCTGCTGAAAAGAAAATCTCTGAATCTTCGATCTTGTACAATTGTCGGCGATTGTCGTATAATTGTCGTTTACACTTGAAATTTTTGATATTGACATTGTCTAAAGCATCAACTTTTTCATTCGGCAAGGCTTTTAGAAGCGCTAACGAATAAAACAGCATTTCGGCAGAGAAACAATGATAATTCATTGAGCCTTCAAAGTTTCCGCCGTCCTTATAGAATTGGGCAAAAATCTCACGTGACATTTCCTGAACGGCGAACGCCAGCCATTGGCTCGTTTCATTATCAACCGGCAGGTATAAAGCAATGAAAACAAGACTGCTTATGTTGGCGAGATAATGATTGCCCCGCATCCCGTCCGACCATTCGAGATTATTAACAATATGCAGACCATGTTCGTATATTGATCGAATAAACACTGAATTGAATTCTTCATCAAATTGAACGCCCGCGCTGAGGAACATATCATAAGCCGTAAGCATACTGACCGCTCTAAGTCCGACATCCATTGAAGTCATCCACTGAGTGCCGAATCTCGGAGGATTCATTGATATAAAATCAAGAACAATATTTCGAAATTCGTCAGAATATTTGTTTTCATTTTCAGAGAGTGAGTAAGCATAAGCAATCATCGGAAGATGCTGCATCCTCCCTATCTCCCAGGGCATTTTAATGTCCGGCCCCGGAATGTGCCCGTATTGAACATCTTTGTACCAAGTATTCTTACTCCAAAAACAAGCGCATTTGGAGTCAATTTGCCAATCAATTAATTTGTAGTCTTTATCAATATTCTCCGCAATTTTTTTCGATTCCGGAATATTATATTTGTTAAGATTATATACTATCAATTTCAGGTCTGAGTCATCTTTAAAATGATTATCAGATTGCTTTGTTTCCTGTTCAATCATTACAATTTTAAAATGATTATTTATCAATCCGGATCCGAGCAAATCGAATTTGTGGTCAAGACAGTTATTAGCATATATATCAATTAGATACTTATGCATGTCTAACAAACTTTTATCAGGAATAGTAAAATAATTAAAAAGCTTTTGTCCGGAAAAATACTTCTCAGTTGAGTAAGTCGTTTTCTCAAGATCATTCAATCTGTACGCCGACAAATTTATTTTTCTGTCAGCGGCGCCGATCAACTTCTTAACGGCAATTTCCGGGGAAATCGACAAAGCTTTTTTTAATGATGAATATATACAA
>JAQIDA010000318.1 GCA_027858275.1 Candidatus Kapaibacterium sp.
ATATAATTGTTATTATTATTTATCTTTCTTGTTCATCTGATCATACTTCTCATTCAATCTCGTCACCATTGTCTCGTTGCGTCTGCGAACTTCGTTTGCCTTGATTTCCCAAATTCTGCCTTTTAGCTCACAATAGATATTGAAAGCGGAAAATGCCATCGCGTCAATTCTTTGGAAAACCCCGATCATTTCGCAGAAGTCAATTTCGTTGTCGGCTTTGTAGCTTTTTGTGATTATCAGCTTCAGATCGAAAATGAATGAAAGCGCTTGTGAAGGAGTGAAATCCTGTACTGCGCGCACTTGGATGATTTTTCTGAGCGGTTCGTCATAAGTTTTTGTCGATTGGCGTTCGACAACTGCTTCAAAAATCTGAGGTATCGCTTCGGAATAGATGAATCCCATCGGATTGGCAAACTGTTCTTTTTCGCCGAGAATAAATTTGCTGCCGTCGGTTGAGTACTGACCGGTTAGCATTTTAAGCCATTTGTCAGCTAAATCGGCTTTATTCTTTTGAAGAAATGCTCTAACTCTCATATTTTCTAATCCTGTTAAGTCAACACTAATAATAGTTCTTAGTTTGTGCTAAGTCATTGTGCGGTACATATATAAACACAGCTGACCCATGCAAAAAACAATATATTGAAAATTCTCTTTGCTTGTTGGTTTTTTGAGAACAATACCTATTATTTGTAACCTGTGTGTGGTTTGTGGTTGATAAGAGCAAGTTCAAAAGTAAATCTATGAAAACCTAATTGCTTTTATTTAAGTCGGAGGTACTTTGGAGATAATAAAAACAATGAAACCGGCTGTTTGATTTGCTCAATAAATCAGTAGTTCTACTGATTTATTAGTATTTATATTGATTTATTTTCATAATTCATAAGAATAAGGGTTTTATTTTGTATAAATTTTGTATATCTTGTGTTTTATTGTCATTGAAAGTCCAATCATATCTAACAATCAATTATCTATTGAGAGATATAGTGAAAATCGACAAATTTAAGAAGACATTCAATATCCCGGCATTATGCCTGTTTATTGCCCTGTTTTGTTTTCTTCCGCTTTCGACTGTTGCTGATGAAGTTGAGGATTCGTTGAGACTTGCCGATCTTGAAGTAATTGATTATGATTTCTTTGCTAATAGTGATACGCTAAGCATAAGACGCTTGCCGACTTCATTTTGGTTTGGTGCTTTGTTCGGAACAAATTGGAGTGTGTTTTACGGCGATATTGAATTGCCTTTGATTGACAACGATCCTGATTTGCTCGGCAGAACAATAGATTTTCGTACCGGTGTTGGAGACGGAATATTTTTTGGCGCAACGGCTGAATGGTTGCCGCCTCTAAGTGATTGGGGCGGAATTCTTCGCCTTTTCTTCTATGACCGAAAATCCGGTTTGACTGATACAGATCCGGAAAATGACGATCAGGAAACCCATTATACATTGGAATCAGAATATTTATATTTAACACTTCAACCGACAGTTCGATATGATATCAAGAATTTAGGCGGATTTCATTTGTACGGCGGCTTGGATCTTGAACTATTATTGACCTCTGATGTCCGACGAATTAAACATTTTAAAAACACTGCTGCTATTACTTGGGAAACCCTGCAAACGGTTAAGCCGACCAGTTTTAGATTCGGCGCGAATTTTGGGGTTGGTTATGACATATACTCCTTGGACGCACAACATAGTATGAGAGTTTTCCTTACTCCTTTTGTTAGTGTTCATACAGGCACTAATGTGTTTTCACATGAAATATTCGGTCGAACCTCTGATCGCAATACAATTTATCTTCGTACGGGATTCGCGTTGCGTTTTACAAACGACATTGCTAAATATGACACATTGAAATTCAACCCGAGTTATGTTGTCCCTCCGGAAAAACAATCGGTTTTAGCGTTCGAAACAGAAGTGGTCTTCCCGAATCCGCCTCCGTTTGAAAAAATACCTACTGAAGAAATTGTCAGGGTGGAACGTCCCGTTCTCGATACAATAGAACCATCTGTGAAGTTTGAAGAACCGCCGGAAGAACCGCCGGAAGAACTCGTTGTGATTCCGAACAAGAAGAAGGTCCTGTTTTTTGACAAGACCCTTGGTACCAGGGATAAAGAATACTTGGACGTTTTAGTTGAATATCTTAGTTCTAACCCCAAACTGAATGTTCGTATTGTCGGCCACTCAGATAACACAGGAACTTTGGCTCAAAACAAAGATCGATCTGATGTGCGTGCAGAACAAGTTTTCCGCTATTTAGATGAGAAAGGTATTTCTCGCGGCAGATTGTTTAAACGTGGAGTCGGCTCAATTTATCCTAACGAAACAAACCTTACCGATCAAGGACGTCGGAAAAACAGAAGAGTTGAAGTTATTGTCATCGGCAGATAACGTTTCTTTTCCCCAACAGAACTGAATATACTATTATTTTATATCGGTCATTTAATATGGCACGATTATTTCTATGTGTAATAGCGATTGCATAAGAGGCAGAGGCAAAACCAAAGAGCCGAAAATCTCGAATGCCGGAAAAGATAAATAAAACATATTATAAATATTTCTGGGGAAGCTTATGACTACTAATGAAAACCCGGTATGCATAATTGAGGACAACTTGATTAACAGAAAAATATTCACTCAAATGTTGAAATATGGCGGTTTCTCGTCAGTTGATTTCCAACAGGGAGCTGATGCAATTGAGTGGATGAAAGAACATACACCCTCCTGTGTTGTTTTGGATATACTTATGCCGAAACTTAGCGGTGAAGAAATTCTTAAATTAATCAGAGCTCTGCCCGAAGGTGATAAAATCCCTGTTGTAGCTGTAACTGCCTTAGTCCAAGAAACAGAAGTCAACAAATTTCTACAACAAGGCTTCGACGGATTTATTCCCAAACCTGCTAATCTGACAACTTTTGCAAACGAAGTCCGCGAGGTAATAGACAAGAAGAAATTATAATTATCTTGTCGGTTTGCTGAATGTAAAAAGTAATATTTAAATAAAAATATAACGATTAATCTACGGAAAGAAAATGGGAAAGTATAAAGTGGATTCTTCCACAACGAAGAAAATTGCTGATCAGAAAAAAAAGCAACCGCGCTTCATTATGAAGTTATCAAAAACATATCCTGCTTTTATTATACTGGCGGCATTTATTGCTTTGAGTTTTTTGGTTTGGGATCTTTCTGAAAAGCAGGTATACTCCGATCGGCAATTGGAATTTGACAAGGCTACAATATCAGTTATGTCCAGATTTGAATTGCAACACCAGACTAATTTGCACATTTTGCACTCAATGACGGGTCTGTACGATCAATTAGTTCAAGTAGTACAGGATTATTTCCATCTGTACGGCTCCATACCTACCAAAACATACCCATCGATATATAGCTTAATGTATGCTCCGATAGTTTCCGGTGACGGACTTGATGAATTCATTTATAATGCCCGTTCAGGCGGTTCTTATGATTACGACGTTTATCCGGTCGGCAAACGAGATCTATATATCCCTATTGAAATTGTTGAACCCATGGAACCAAACAAGATAATGAGCGGGTTCGATTTAGGAACAAAACCTTTAATTAAGGCTGCGATTTTTAAATCTCGAGACAGTAACAAAGTTGTAGCTTCGTCGATTTTTACAATGAGACAACCTGACGTGCTCGGTTTTTATTTGGTCGCGCCGGCCTATAATCTAAATTCTGATCCAAAAACAAAAGAACCGGATCATACACCCGCGAATTTCAAAGGTGCGGTAATAATGGAAGTTAATTCGGAATTGTTTTTCGAAGGAGCGATGGGTACAGGTTTGGTAGGAGACTCAAGCATTATTTGTCAATGTTTTGAGTATACAGATAGTGGCAAGGTTCATTTGTTGTGGGAATCTAAAAACGCCCGACAGTTATCACAGGCTTATAATCCGCTTAGCAAAGATATGATATTGGATATATCCGACAGGGCGTTCTTGATTAGATTTTCAACTGTTCCAAGTTTCGGCGGCGGATTTCAGAACGTTTTACCGATTCTCGCGTTTACAACTTCTTTGATTGTGTCATTTATTGTGTTCGCGTTTTTTATGTCAATCATCACCAGCCGTACTCGAGCTATAGAGCTTGCCGAAAGGATAACCAGATCGCAACGCAGAATTGTTGATTCATCAGCTGATATTATTGCTACACTTGATAGTTCAGGGACTTGGGAGACAATGAATCCGGCATCAACAACAATTTTTGAATTAGAGCCGGCCGATATGATCGGGACAAAAATTGATGATCTGTTCGAAGAAGAGGAAGAAGCGGAAAAGTTTTATAAAGACATGGCCTCAAAAGGTGATAATCATACCGAACGTGTTACTTATCGGATGAAAACTGCCGGCAAAGATTTGAAGTGGATAAATTGGAGTTTCAACATATCAAAAGCCGGGCATCAAATCTACTGTATCGGTCGTGATGTGACAATCGAAAAAGCTGTTGAAGAACACGGTATTCTCAGAAACAAACAGATCCGACTTTCAGAGCGATTTACTCGTGAATCCAGTGAATTGAAATCTTATTCGATGGCAAATCTTAATCATCAGATCAGGAACTCGCTTACGGGTATTCTCGGTTCATTAAATCTTCTCTTGCACAAAGTTTATGATAACGACAGCGAACATGATTCGTATATTAATGATACTATAACAAACTCAGAGGAGTTGCTAACCTTCGTTTCCTCTGAACTTTTGGAATTTACTTCAGAAAATAAAGCTTATAAAGAATTGGCAATGATCAACGTAGGATCGATGTTCGAAAACGTCAAGACCGTACTAAAGACAAAATGTCCGAATACTACGATAAATTTCAATATGCCAACGGTTTTAAATGAAACAACAATCCTGGCTGAGAACGAATTGTTCCACCATGCTGTCAAAGAAATTATTATGTCAATGGCAGTCGGCTTGAAAGAGTTGAATCTTGATATTTCTGTTGTTGACAATCCACTTGAGGACTTAACTGAAATCACAATGGTCAGCAAAGGCAATCCGCTCCTTGCAGAAATGATAAGCATCTACAAAAAATATCGCAATGATTTGGTTAATGCACTAGAGTATGATCAGAATGATATTATTCTAAATAATTCAGGAGCTTCTTCGAATATTCACATTTTGCGAGGTACGTTCTCAGTAGAAACTCTTGGCGGCGAGGAAGAAAATATGGTTCAGATCGCATTACATAACAAACCATAATTTTTGATTCTATATCGACTTAATTGATTTCAAAAAGTCTCTTCTCATTTTTCAGAGAAGAGGCTTTTTATTGTTGAGCTGAAATCAATTTGTCAGAATTTCAGCAAATCGCGCCATTTGCAGAAGAGATCCCAAGTAGCTTTTACGTCGCGCAGACAGTATTCGGAAATATCGTTGATTTTGCCGGCAGAGAAGAATTCCGCTACTTTCGATCCGTCGATCCCGCCGCCTTTGGGAGACGGGATGCCGAATGCTCTTGTGTAAAAATCAAAGTTGAATTTTTTGGTGGCTCCGTAGGTATACGAAGGACTGAAAAAACTCAGTTCATCAATGAGATCTGTATGCAGCATATAATTGAATTTTGTCCCTTGCATCAGATTTTTACCGGGACGCATTCCGAGCAAAGCCGAACGAAGCATCACAAAGGGAGCATCGAAATTTCTGCCATTGAAAGATATCAAATGGCAGGGATCATATTTAGCGAGAATTTTCCAAAACGCCTCGAACATTTTCTTCTCGTTATACAGGAAGCACTCATCACCTGTAGGGAGGATTACCGTTTCCTGATCGTCGTCGCCGAAGTTGTTGTCAACAGACAACGCCGCTCTTTTGATCATTTTATATCCGCCTTCGGCTTCGGGATCCGGAGCCATCAATTGCAGACCGATACAGACGCACTGAGCAGTCATCGGAGTCAGTGCCATTTCGTTTTTACGTTTTTCTTTTTCTTCATCTGTTTCTTTGCGACGGAGAATATACTCTTGTTGTGATTCAGAAAAATCGTCCCATTGCATAGGAATTGTTTCGATGTCGAAAGCCAGAAAGTTAATCGGTTTCATAGAGTCTGCCCCGTGGATTGTATAAAAATCAGAATTCTCAATTTCAACAGATCTGTTATTGCCGGTTATTCTAACAAGCGAGATTTTTCAATCGTGACAAACAGTTCTTAGGCCAATATAAGAAAAGGTGCTGATATATCCGATTATTTCAGGGAATATTAAATATATTTGTTCTTAGAACGTTTTGAGTCTTTAATAAGGAGAAACGGCTTTATTCGAATTTATTTGTTAATATATCGAGAGTTATACTTTTGAGAAACGCATCAGATATCATGATAAAAGAAAATTTCAGGAAAATATACTTATTCGCCGGATTTATTGTTGCGGCATTAATTCTCGGAGCCTGCGGTACGGTGGAGAACAAAGAAAATCAGACAGCTGAAACGGTGTTTAGCAAAGCGATGCAGGAATTCAAGGATGAAGATTATTTCGAAGCTCAGAAGTTATTCGATATGATGCGTCTTCAGTATCCGGCAAGTGATTATGCCGATGACGCTCAGTTTTATCTTGCCGAGACTAATTTCAAAAGAAAAGAATATATACTCGCTGCGTTTAATTACGGTCAGCTTCGCCGCGTGCATCCCCACAGCCCTTTCTATCAGAGATGTTTGTATCAAACAGCTCAGTGTTATGTGCAAATGTCTCCTAATTATGAGAGAGAGCAGGACTATACGTTGAAAGCTATCAGAACTCTGACTGAGTATCAAACTCTTTATCCCTCAGACACATCATACGCTGAGGCTTCGAAACTGATCGAGACAATGCGTGATAAATTGGCCCACAGAGAATATGCTATTGCCTTATTGTATCTCAAGTTGCACAGTTATCATTCATCGGTAATTTACTACGATTCTGTGATAGACAGCTATCCGGATTCTAAATATTTTGAGCTTTCATATTTTGGGAAAATTGATGCGTATTTCACGATGAAAAAATATGAAGAAGCTCTCGGAGTGATAGATTTCTATAAAAAACTCTTCCCTAAAGGTAAATTTCTGAATGAAATCAAAGATATTGAAACAGAAATAGCTGCTGCGCAAAAAGAACAATAAAGACTGACAGCCGAAATAAATTAATCTTGTATTGAAACTATCTAATAACATATTATAAACACGGAAACAAAATGAGCGAATCCGAGATAAACGAAAACTTTGAATCAGAAACAAATGAATCGGTTCTGCCCCCGGCAGAGAACGCGATTGTTTCGGATACGATAATTAACACTGAAGCCGCAGCAACTGCAACTGCTGAAACAGAGGAAGAAACAGCTCCTCAAAAGGCAGGTAAATTATATATCGTCTCGACTCATATCGGAAATCATGATGATATTACAAAGCGAGCACTTAATTCGTTAAAGTATTGTGATATAGTTGTATGCGAAGATCGCAAGCCCGGAGTATTTCTGCTCAAGACATATAGTTTGAATAAAGAAATTAAATTCCTGAACGAGCAAAACGAAGATGATGCTACTCAGGAAATAATGGCTGATTTGCTGGCCGGCAAAAAAATATCGTTGATCTCGGATTGCGGAACACCGGTATTTGCCGACCCCGGAGCACAACTTGTCAAAGCCGCGATTAGTCGCAACATTGAAATCGAAGTTGTTCCCGGAGCTTCCAGTATAATGACAGCTTTAGTTCGCAGCGGTTTTTCTCTTGACAAATTTACATACGGTGGTTTTTTAGATCGAGATCGACTTGTGAGAATCGAAGAATTGCGCAAATTATCCGAATTGCAGAATACCGTAGCTATATTGGAAACACCCTACAGATTGATGCCTATTTTGGAAGCGGCATCGAAAATTATGCCTGCCAGACAGGTCTACCTCGGATGTAATTTAACAATGTCTTTCGAATCGCATCATTACGGAACTTTTGAAGAATTGCTTGCGAAATTTGTTGAAAACAGATTCAAAGGAGAATTTGTTATTGTTTTCGAAGGTAATCGCAGCGGCTTGCCCGCAGTGAAATTCAGCGGTGGCAGCAGAGATTCTCGCGGCGGCGACAGACGAGACAATTATAGAAGCGGCGGACGGGACTTCAGGCGTGACGATCGACGAGATGACAGACGCGGCGGCGGACGTGATTTTAGACGAGACGACAGGCGGGATGACAGACGCGGCGGAGACAGACGAGAGAATTACAAAAGCGGCGGACGTGACTTCAAACGTGATGATCGACGCTCTGATTCAAGAAGCAGCGGCGGAAATTTCCGAAAGGATGACAGACGCGGTGATTACAGAAGCGGAAGCAGTCGCGACTTTAGGCACGACGACAAACGGAACAGCTACAGAAGCAGTGATAATCGTGACTCCGACAATGAAAAGAACAAAGAAGATTAACATATCTTGCGGTGTTTTTCCTTTTGTTTCTGAATAACATGTAACATCTGAGAATATACGTCCATGCAAAAATACAGCGTTTCAGGAAATATCACAGACATTGTGAACGAACGCATTTTCTCCGGAACAGTTCACATTGAAAACGGGAAAATTGCATCGCTTGTTGAGGAAGCCGGCAAAACGTATTCTAATTATATATTGCCCGGATTTGTGGACTCACACGTTCATATTGAATCTTCAATGTTGATCCCGTCAGAATTTGCCCGTATGGCAGTTGCTCACGGCACAGTTGCTACAGTTTCCGATCCCCACGAAATAGCCAATGTCCTTGGAATCGAAGGCGTCAGATATATGATTGACAACGGCACAAAAGTTCCTTTTAAATTCTGTTTTGCAGCTCCGTCATGCGTTCCGGCTACTCCGTTTGAGACAGCAGGTGCGGAAATATCCGCAAGTGATATAGAGGAGCTTTTCGAAAAAGACGGATTGACTTATTTGAGTGAATTAATGAACTATCCGGGCGTTATATATAAATTCCCGAAAGTTATTGAAAAACTCGAAATTGCCAAGAAATATAACAAAAGAATAGACGGACACGCTCCGGGTCTGATCGGTCCGGATATTGAAATTTATGCCGGCGCAGGGATTTCAACGGATCATGAATGCGTTGATTACAACGAAGCTCTCGAAAAAATTAGATTGGGAATGAAGATTCTCATTCGCGAGGGATCGGCAGCAAAGAATTTTGACGCTCTGCATCTACTTCTCAAAACACATCCTGATCATTGCATGTTCTGCAGTGACGATAAACATCCTGACGATCTGCTTGTCGGACATATTAACCAAGCTGTTAAACGCGCGCTTGCGCTCGGATATCCTTTGATGGATGTATTGAGGGTCGCGATAAAAAATCCTATAGATCATTATAATTTGGATGTAGGAATGTTGCGTCCGGGCGACTCTGCTGATTTTATAGAAGTCAACAATCTCAAAGATTTTGATATTTTAAAAACTTATATCAACGGCAAACTTGTTGCCGAAAACGGCATTTCGAAAATCAAATCTGTTGCAGCCAAAACACCTAATAATTTTAAGGCAGAAAAGAAAACTGTTGAAGACTTTCATCTTGTTCCGCAGGCCGATCTTGTGCGAGTGATAAAAGTCAGTGACGGTCAATTGCTGACAAAGGCTGTTATCAGTCTTGCTAAAGTTGAAAACGGCAATACGGTTTCCGACACAGAAAATGATATATTAAAAGCCGCGGTTGTGAATCGTTATCGAAATACTCCGCCGGCATTAGGATTTATACAGAATTTCAAATTGAAATCGGGAGCGATTGCTTCCAGTGTCGGGCATGATTCGCACAATATAATTGCGGTTGGTACCGGCGATGAGGAAATTTGCGCGGCAGTCAATGCTGTGATTGAAGCCAAAGGCGGGATGGCTGTGGCGAACAAGGGTGAAGTGGATTCTTTGCCGCTACCCGTGGCCGGGCTGATGACTACTGCAGACGGTTACGAAACAGCTCATAAATATTCTGAGTTGTCAGAAGCCGCGAAAGCTTTGGGCTCTGACTTGAATGCGCCGTTTATGACATTGTCGTTCATGGCTTTGCTTGTTATACCGCAGATAAAATTGAGTGATAAGGGGTTATTTAACGGCGACAAATTTGAGTTCGTCGATGTTTTTGTGAAGTGAGATTCGCGCTAAACCTTCGGCAAGGTTTCCGGGAACAGGAAATTAGAAATTGAAAAACATTATCAATAAAAAATAAATCGGAGAACAAATGTCTGAAATTAAAAAGCTCGGAATTTTGACAAGCGGAGGCGATTGCGGTGGTTTGAATGCTGTTATTAACGGTGCCGCGCGTATGGCTCAACACAAGAACATTGAACTTTGCCTGATTCCTAACGGATACGCCGGTTTATATAATCTCAACAATCTGACTCCTCCGATAATTGATTTTACAATGTCTGACAGGATTAAATCCGAAGTAGCTGGATCCGAAGCCGGGCACTCCAGAGTGAAAATCAGTAAAATTAAGAATCCGGAAAAATATAATATTATTAAAGCCGGTTTGAAGAAGCATAATATTGACGGCTTGATAATCGCCGGCGGTGATGATACGGGTTCGGTTGTGGTTGATCTGGTCAAACAGGGGATAAACTGTATTCATGTTCCGAAAACGATGGATCTTGATCTTCAGACTTATTCAGTGGGCGGTGACTCTACTATTAACAGGATTTCAAAATTTACTTCTGATCTGCGGACGACGGGTATTACACACAATCGCGCGTTGATTATTGAAGTATTTGGTCGTTATGCGGGGCATACTGCTTTCCGCGGTGGTGTCGGCGCGGATGCTGACGCTATTCTTATCCCTGAAATCCCGGTTGATTACAAGGTGCTTTATAATCACTTTAAACATACTTATCTCCGCCGTCTTCTGGCGAGCGATGTCAAAGCATCTACATACATGATTGTAGCTGCTGAAGGCATAAAAAATAAAGCCGGTGAATATTTCAACGAAGCGGATCAGGCTAAAGACTCTTTCGGTCATACAAAGCTTTCCGGCGGCGGCGCGTATGTGCGTCAACAGCTGGAACATTATATGAAAGAAGATAATGATTGGGCTTTGATACTGCAACAAGCAGGGATTTTTGTAGAGGGTATTTATGAATTCCCTGAAATCAGAGAGGTTACGCTTGGTCATTTAGTCAGAGCCGGAAATTCTTCGAGTTATGACGTTACTTTTGGGAAACAGGCCGGCGGCGCTGCGGTTTTGTTGCTTTTGCAAGATGTCGCAGGCGTTACGGTTGTCGGAATCGAACACAATGAAGTTTCGTATATTCCGACAAAAGAAGCTATTGAACAACGCTTTGTTGATCTGAACTCAGTTGAATATTTCGAGACTCTCGGCGTTTGTTTCGGCAGAGAGCCGGTTGAATATAATCCGACTTTCAAAAAACACGAAGGCATAATTAGCAGATATATGTAATCTAATACTGATTGCCGCAACCGTGGGTTAACCCCACGGTTACCAACAGGCAATACCCATAACATGAAAACACTAATCCTATGCACAGGCAACTCCTGCCGCAGTCAGATGGCAGAAGCATTTCTGAAATCATTCGATCCCAACGGGGAAGTATTTTCAGCGGGAACTAAGCCGGAAGCGGAAGTAAATCCAAATTCAATTATCGTGATGACGGAACTTGGTCTTGAGATTAAGGCCTGCAAGCCAAAATCTGTTGATATTTTTCTTAATGAAGAATTCGATTATGTTGTCACGGTCTGCGATAAGGCAAAAGAAACCTGTCCTGTTTTCCTCGGCAAAGTTAAGAATCGCCTGCACATCGGATTTGACGATCCGGCGGCGGCACGAGGGACTGAGGAAGAAATTCTTAATCAATATAGACTTATTCGCGATCAAATCGAGAAGAGGTTCAGAGCGTTTTGGGAAGATTTGCAAAAGTAATTGATGAGATATTCTTTTTCTAATCAATAAAGAATGTATTGGCAAATGCGGATTTATCGATAATTTTGTAACGAACGCTGATGTATAATATCCTTTGATTTATAAGTAGCTGATGGAAAACACGAAAAAAAAGAAATCCGGGTTTAAAAACCTGATAAAAACAATTATATTAGCTGTAGTCATAAGTTTTGCAGCTGCTTGGTTGGGCTATGTAATATTCGTTGATGATGACATTGACGGACAAATTTATAATATGCCCGGACTCGGTGCTGACAGCCAATCGACTAAGGCTGATTCAAGCAAGACAGACTCCGCGACTGTGATTATACCTGATTCTTTGAAGCGTTTAATTCACGTGAGTCGTCGTGAAGATTTGACAATTCCCATGTCGATGGATCCAACAGCCGGCAGGTATGTGAAACGTGTTTTCTCCGGAAGACGAATAAATATAGCTGTTATCGGTGTTGATTCTCGATTGGGCAGCAGTTTCAAGCATGCTGATGCCAATCATGTTATATCTATTCTAAGCGATCAGGGGCAGATAGAAATAACGTCTATACCCAGAGATACTCCGGTGGATTGTGGTTATGAGGACAGTACGGGACAAAACAAATTAACGGTGCTCTATGCTATGGACAGCAAAAAGAATTACTTCAAAAAAATTGCTGATATAGCAGGGCTTGATCATATACACTATTACATCGAAGTAGGATTTTCTCAAGTAATGGGTTTTCTGGAACTGCTTGGTTTCAAAGATTCCGGTTCTGCTTTGCAGGTCCTTCGTTCACGAAACGGACTCGGCGGCGCGGATTACCAACGTTCGTACAATCAAGGCCAATTCATACGACAAACAATTCTGAAGCATTTCAACAAAACAGACGGGTTTTTTAGTGAGATCCTTCTCCGAGGAGGCCTGTCGATGGTTAATACAAATCTGACAGCTTCATCCGCGAGAAGTATAGTAAACAGTCTCAAAAAGAAGGGTTTTCCTAAAAACGAATCCTCTGTGATTGTGCGTATCCGTCCTAAAATGAGAATGAAATATAAAGTTTATGACCTTATGGACAGTGAAGTTGTCGGGGCTTTAAACGAAAAAATTCAGAGATTCAATCTTAACAGAAAAGATATTGCAGCTAATCAGCGAATAAATAAAACCGCTAAATTGTTGAGCAATGCCGTAGAAAAAGCTATAGCTGACTCGGCAAAAAAGAACTACAGAGTGCTGCACAGACTCACTACTTACTTCAAACAGCGTGCTTGGCTTCAGGTTGCAGACTCAGCTGAGCGTTACAGACTCAGAGAAGAAATCGGCATTCTTCTGTCTGATGCCTATCGTAAACAAGGCAAAAATCGTGAAGCCGACAAGGTTCTGAAAGTGATAGAAAATGAAAAACGCTTGTTTTCAAACCCCGTTTTAGATTCTGTGATTGAGGTCAAAGACACTACTGCTCTGCCTGATTCAAACAATCAGATAAATTAATTTTTAATTGTTTTTTATAATTATTGGTTTTTAAATTAATTTTTCTTTTATTTGCTTTTGGTTTATTGAGATAATAATCGGTGCTTTATGAAAACACTTATTCTTGTACGTCATGCGAAATCAAGTTGGGATGATCATTCGGCCGGCGACGCTGAAAGAAAGCTGAACAAGCGCGGCAAAGAAGATGCTCCTTTTATGGGGAAGCTTATCGCGGATAAGGGAATTGTTCCTGAATTGATATATTCCAGTCCCGCCAAAAGAGCGCGAACCACCGCCAAATTCTTCGCGGAAGCACTTAATTATCCAAAAGAGAAAATTGATTTACGAGATTTGATCTACGATCGCGGCCCGAGATTTATCATCATGATGATAAACGAAACGAGCGATGACTTGAATACGATCATGCTCTTCGGACACAATCCTGATCAAACTTCAATGCTAAATTCCCTTGCCGGAGAAAATGTTTATAATGTCCCCACCTGCGGAGTTGCTTGCATAGATTTCGATATTGAAAGTTGGGCGGAAGTCGGCGACAAACCCGGGAAACTAAGATTCTTTGAGTTCCCGAAGAAATATCCGAACAGAAAGAGATAAGAAATTAACATACTCAATTTATTCGTAGAGACGCACGGACGTGCGTCTCAGCACGTTTACAATATGATTTAATATAGAAATACATAAGAGAGACGCCCAAATTGGACGTCTCTACGAATCCAAATCTATTTCAACAGAATAAACTTCTTCAATTCATACTTATCAGCGGCGTATTCATAAGAGACAAAATAGACTCCGTCGGCGAAATCGCTGATGTCGAGAATGATTTTGTTATTGCCTTTGTTCGCGTTGACTGTCTTTTCGAATAAGGTTTCACCGAGGACGTTGCGAACTGTGAGTGTGCCGGATACTTCTCCGTCCGAGCTGATTGAAATGTCAGCTACATCTTTGTTCAATATCATTTCAGGCAGAATCAATTCTGCTTGGGGCATGAATATAAACGGGAAATCAACTACTTGCCGGCAATCGGGAGTCGCGACAAGCCGGCCTGTCACAGTGTCGATTGTCACAGTTTTCAGACTGATCGGCACGAACTCATCAATATATAATTCCGTGCTGTCAGGTGTATGCAGCAGAACCGTTCCGCGAATGAACAGTATGTTGCCCGGATTGTTGATCACATACAGGGCATCATCTTTGTCAAGATGTCCGGAAATCGTTCCCAAATCATAAGTATAAGCAATTTCCCTTGTGCCTTGCTGAGAATCAGCGACAAACATTTTGTAGGGATGGAAGAGGAATCTGTCCCATTTGAAGGCAAAATCCAAACCGTCGGGTTCTAAATAGTCAATTGCTCCGATAAGCTCGACGGCAATATCAATTATGTCTCCCGGGATTTGTTCGTATCTGTCGATTTTCACAAGGGTTCTGTAATCTTCATCGGGAGTTTCGCCTCGTAGTTTCACATAGGCAGTATCGTTGCAAGATGTTTCATATAGGAAATATGCCCGCACGTCGAATGTGCCTGAATTCGCTGACGTATATTTAACCGGAATTTCTAAGCTTTCGTCAGGAGTCAGCATGAATGAAGTCGGCGAAGAATGCTCAAACTGTGTGCTTGGCGGAATTATCTTGAAATTGGTGACCATTATATCTTTGCTGCTGAGATTGCTGACAGTGAACGAAAGAGTCGTGTCTCTGTCAACCCATCTTTTGCCGAAATACAGACTGTCGGGCACAATTGTTAACAGGGGATGAATCAGTTCGGCGATGATAGTGATTGTTAATTCAATATCACAAACCAAGCTGCGCAGGATAATCGTTTCTTCGTGATGACCAAGCCCGTCGAAATCTTCCGGATTTACTTGAATTACTATATTAGTCTCCCAACCGGCATCAACTGCCATGAGATCATTCGGATCAATATCGAATCCTGAATCAGGCTGATTTCTTACAATCGCGAGAGTGTCATCATAAGTCCCGCTGTTGCGATAAGTCATAGTGAACTCAAACGATCCTTCGCATTCTATAATTTCACCGAGATTGATTGTTGTGTCGAGCGGAGTTGAGTTTACTGTTGCGTAAGAGCCGCTGACCGGGAATAAAAGAGGGAAGCCTTCCAATGTCTCAGTTTCAAAGCTTACGGTCGCGCTTGCATTGCCTTCAATTGTCGGTGAATATTCAACTATGATGTCCGTTGTCGCTCCTGAAGGCAGAGTAAACGGCGGAGTATCGGACAAATAATATTTAAAGTCATCTGAAGATTGGAGCAAATCTATTGCTATAATTCTTTCATCCAATGTGCCGTCGTTTGAAATGGTCAAAGTATCAAGCTCAACGGGCGGATCGCAAAGATAATCGCCGAATTCAATTGATGTAGCGGAAAACGCCAGCCATTCTGCTTTGCTGAACAGATCAACGGGAACGCGCAGTTCAGTCGGGCATTCCGATTCTGTGATAATCTGTATATAACCCTGCAATCTTGTTTCTATTTCCGTTCTGAATGTAAGAGTTACTTCTTTGAATTCTCCGGCTTCGATTTTAATCGGAAAAACGCCTGAGTGGCTGAAAGTCCAATCAGCATTGCCGGGACGGAGATTGATTTCTACTACTTCGAGTGGCATTGTTCCGGCGGCTTCCAACTTAACGATCTTTTTATAATCAACGCCCATTTGGATCATCCCGCTGATTGTGCCCGGATCGACTGTGATATCAGACTGAATGCATTCACCCGTCAGAACGACTTGAACAGTATCATCACAGGGATCATTTAGGAACAGCAGAGTATCGTTAAACATCCCCGTATGTGTTGGGTTGAATGTGATTCGATAGCCGACGGAACTTGATTTAGATAATGTCGCGGGATACTCCGTAAATATAGAGCTGAGCGAATAATTTTCATAATCTATGTTCGGTTCACGCATTGAAGCGTTGAGATTGCCGAGATTAGAAATTGTGATATATCGTTCGGAGCTCTCGCCGAGGCAAACTTTCCCGTAGTTGAGAAAATACTCGTTTGATCGGACATCAGTGCTTGTGACCTGAGCATGCACTTCGAATTCATAGGGGCTGCGAACGCCTCGCGCCGTAGTTCTGTCATTATTATATACCGTTAATGTCGAGCTGCCGTCTTTTGCTACATCCGGAGCGTAACGAACATTTACGAAATCATTCTCGCCGGGTTCTATTATGAGCGGATAAGTTTGCCCGCTTTTCCAAGACAGCACAGTGAAGCTCGAGCTTGCGTCAAGGAATTCGGCTCCGCTGATAATTAAATCAGCATTGCCTGTGTTGTAAACGGGAATAGCTACAGTTGCTTCCGAGGTGCATTCCAGTTCAACCGTGATTTCCGGGGCGCTGATTATCGGTGAAACACCGTAGGCTCTGACAGTTACGAATGTATCTCGCACGCATGGCCAAAGTGAAAAACGAACTCGAGTGTCAGCCCAGCCGGTATCCACAGTTGTAATATTGAATGTCATATAGTTGTCATCATCGACGAAAATTTCAAGAGGGAACTCTCCGTCAATTGTGATTAAGTTATTGCCGGAATCCTGCCCGTAAGTTTTTACCATTTCGCCGCTTTCGTCGGCAATCCATGCGGTCGAATCTCGCAAAGTATCGCCGCAGGGAGCGTAATCTATTACTATCAGAGTGTCAACGGGTCTTGCTGTTGTGATAAATCCCTTGCCGAACAAAAGAATATCGAAAATTTTACCGTCGTCGAAAGTCAATGTTATTTGCGCGTTTTTATCGCCTAATGTTTGGGGCATATAAGTAACTTCGATGGGTACGGAATCACAGGGTGCGATCATCCCGGTTACAACATCAATTGAAAATTCATTCGAAGCGTCAGAAAGTTCCGCGGAAAAATAATTGTCTCTGAATGAATAGCTCGCTACCCAAACAGTATCAATCAGCTCGACGGGAATGCATGATTCTCCAAAATCAAATAATGTATCCGATACAGTTTCTTTCACATTCGAGAGTTTGTAAATACCCTGACCTACAACCCATCCGTCATTGGGGGTAATAAATCTAATATCATCAAGATTGCCTTCGCCGATTCCGCAATTTTTCAATTCCCATGTATAACCGCCGTCGCTTGTGTAATATACTGAGCCCTCGTATCCGCAAGCCCATCCGGTGTTCTTGTCGATTAGAAATGTTCCGAACATAGGGTCGGGAAGCTTTTTTTCGATCCATGTCAAACCGTC
This sequence comes from Candidatus Kapaibacterium sp., assembly GCA_027858275.1. Taxonomy (GTDB): domain Bacteria; phylum Bacteroidota; class Ignavibacteria; order Kapaibacteriales; family UBA2268; genus JAQIDA01. The sequence continues at coordinate 17,577 of JAQIDA010000318.1, forward strand.
ATTCATTGAAAATCTCATGCCGCCGGCTGCGCCTTGACCGCTGCAATTGGTTCCGGCTGTGGGCAAGAGGTAGGAACCGTTAAAATATGTGAGTTCTTCTTGCCAAATCCGTGAACCGGTTGCGATAATGTTGTCCCAAGTATCTCCGCCGTCGGTTGTTTTCCAAATCCATCCGCTGCTGACAGCGTAACCAAGTCCAACGGGGTCATATATTGTCACATCGGTCATCCCCGATGATCCAATTTGTGCTGTGAATTCATTCCAAGTCTGTCCGCCGTCGGTAGTATGGTAGAAATATTGGATGCCGTACAGACAGCCTTCGCCGACAACTACCCCGTTGCTATTACTAACAAAATAGCAACCCCACAGTTTCCCGGCTCCGGCAGGAGTTATGTCCCGCCAAGTCCGGCCGCCGTCAACTGATTTAAATATACCCTCACTGCCGGATGTATATCCGACTGTTGTTGAGGGGAAATGAATGCTTTCCATGTGGTCCGCGCCCTGAATATCTGATCCGAGCCAAGTGTCACCGCCGTCGGTTGTGCGTAATACTTTGCCGTTGAACCCGCATATCCAGCCATACTGAGGATTGTCAGGACGGAAATCAATATCTAACCAATAATTATCAATGTAATTGGAAGGAACTGAAGTGACTCGTTGCCAATATTGAGCAGATACGGGAGAGTTGGCACCCCCCATAAAGATGAGAAATAATATAGAGACTAATATTTTTTTCATGACGCTCTGTTTCACTTTCAGCTAAAGATTAAAAACTCAAAAAAATATACAGAAAAACCAACATATCAATATAACACATAAGACGTTAAAAAGTAACTGTCTTGATGTATAAATAAATGAAAATTTTGGATAAATCAAAAGTATTTTTCATTTATTGCGGGATTTTTGTCAAAGATCGCCTGTCTGTCTCAATGAAATCAATGTGTTTGTCGGAATTGACGGCCCGGAAAGAGCCGTCAAATTTATCAATCAAAAAAAAACATAAAAATAACAACTAAAATTCTCTTATATTCGTAACTGATTTAAAATACAATATGTAGAACGGAGTTCTTTAAAATATGCTGCCGAATAAACAAGACGAATTTCCGCTGAGCAAGCACAAGAAGATTAAAGGTTCGCGCAGAATGGCACGCGAAAAAGTATTGCAAATTCTTTTTGCGCTCGAATTGTGTGATACTCCGGTTAACACATTGATCTCACATATATTTTTCCGCAGATTTAATTTTGGAGACGATGAGGAACATATTGTTGCTGATAAATTGTTGACACCTGATGAAATAAATGAGTTGGACGCGGATGTTACTATTGATTGGACGCACGACGAAATCGAATTTGGCAGAAACTTGACTATGCGAACAATTGACAACACAGAAGATACCAATGCATTGATAGTGAAATTTGCCCAAAACTGGAAAATTGAACGTATTGCTCCGATTGACAGGGTTTTAATGAGAATGTCAATTACTGAATTGTTGATGTTCCACGAGATTCCGCCGAAAGTAAGCATCAATGAATCAATTGAGATCGCAAAGAGATACTCAACGCCCAAAAGCGGTAATTTTATTAACGGCGTTTTAGATTCAGTACACGAAGAATTGTTAAAAAATGAACGAATGAACAAAAGCGGACGCGGATTGATAGATAAATAAAATCGTTTCAATTTGTGTCTCTATTGATATGAAAAATTTCACGAATAAGTCATCGCTGACAAATGAGTCATTCGATGACTTTTTATATATTCAGGGTTGAATTAGCCGGCAGAATCAATCAGTTTAGATTATTAACTCCGATCCGAACCGCGCATAAACCACAAGGAAATAATGAAAAGAAAACCAATACAGATATTTCTTAACAGCGTAGAACGAGTGGGCAACGCTTTGCCTCATCCTGCATCATTGTTTGGAATGTTTGCCTTATTGATCCTTGTTTTCTCCGCAATTTTCGGCGCGATGGGAACCCAAGCAGTTGACCCGGTCACGGGAGAAGTTTATAAAGCAATCAATCTGCTCAGCAAAGAGGGCTTGCACCGAATACTCATAGAGATGGTGTCAAATTTCACATCATTCGCTCCCTTGGGAATAGTGATTGTCGCGATGCTCGGAATCGGGCTGGCGGAAGATTCGGGTTTGATAGCTGTTATGATCCGTAGTTTAGTCATATATTCACCTTTAAAGTTTCTTACTTTCATAATTGTGCTTGCCGGAATTCTTTCAAATCTGGCTTCGAGTGTCGGATATGTTTTGCTTGTTCCGCTTGCGGGAATTATTTTCAAAGCAGTCGGGCGGCATCCGATAGCAGGTATGGCGGCAGGGTTTGCCGGAGTCTCAGGCGGTTATTCTGCTAATCTGATCCTCGGAACCATTGATCCTTTGCTTGCAGGATTGTCGCAGGAAGCGGCTCGAATCGTAGATCCTGCTTATACTGTCAATCCGACCGCAAACTACTATTTCATGGTTGCATCAACATTCATTATTGCTTTCCTCGGGACATGGATCACAGAGAAAATTGTTATTCCGCGATTGGGCAAATACGAGGATGATGAATCTGAAAAAGAAGAAATCGCCAAATTAACGTCTCCGGAAAAGAAAGGCTTGATTCGAGTCGGAATATTTGTTGCGGCGTTTATAGCATTGTTAGCAGCAACTATTATTCCTGAAAGCGGAATATTGAGAGGCATGGACGGCAGTTTCCTTAAATCTCCGGTGCTGAAGGGTATAGTCGCTGTGTTGTTCGTTGTTGCCGGGCTTGCGGGCGTGATCTACGGTCATGCTGTAGGCAAGTACAAGAACGATTCGCAGGTAATGAAAGGTATGGCTGACTCGACGAAATCTCTGGCGGGATATATAGTCCTTGTTTTCTTTGCCGCCCAGTTTGTTGAGTACTTTCAGTGGAGCAATTTAGGGATTATCCTCGCGGTAAACGGCGCCAATTTTATAAAAAGTTTAGATCTTAATTTATTCACGCTTGTGATAATGTTTGTGCTTTTCTCCGGCGGGATAAATCTGGTTATGGGCAGCGCGTCCGCCAAATGGGCCTTGCTTGCCCCGGTGTTTGTGCCGATGTTTATGTATCTCGGCTATTCGCCGGAACTGACGCAGGTGATCTACCGAATAGGTGACAGCACAACAAATATTATCAGCCCGATGATGAGCTTTTTCGCTTTGATAATTGTATATTTTCAGAAGTACGACAAGAACGCCGGGATCGGTACAATCGTAGCTACAATGCTACCGTATTCAATCCTGTTTATGATAGTGTGGAGTATATTCCTTATCGGATGGCTTTGGCTCGATCTGCCGCTTGGCCCCGGAGCCGGAGTTATGCTTTAGGATTTAATTAGATTAGTAAATATTTGGATTATTAACAATGATTTGAAAAAAAACTAAGTATTTATTTATTAAAGCCATTTTTCTCATGGTTTTTATCAAATTTTCTCATATATTTGCACTCTTGTAAAAGATTATTTGACAAGACAGTAAATTCTAATAGAATAGACATTTTCTAAGAGCTTTTTCTAACAGCTCTTAAATTTGGAAGGAAAGAAAAAATGAATTCAATGCCATTGATTGAGGAGATGCTGAAAGCAAGAGCAATCGACTCACGCAAGCAAAAAGACGGCGACAACTATGTTGAAGTGCCGAGCTTCAACCCCGGCGACCAAGTAAACATCGCTGTTCGCGTTGTTGAAGGTGAGAAAGAACGTATCCAGAATTTTAAGGGAATCGTTCTCGGTATCCGCGGCGGCGGCGTCAACAAAACATTCCGCGTAAGAAAAATTTCAAACGGTGTGGGTGTCGAAAGAGTTTTTCACATGTCTTCACCTATGCTCCAGGGCATAACTGTTCTTCGTACCGGCAATGTTCGCAGAGCTAAATTGTATTATCTCCGCGGTATGTCAGAACGTAAGATTCGCCAGAAAATCAGCTAAGACTGAAAAATATCCTATATGCGGCGGCAAATTAATTTTTGTACGCCGTTTTTTGGTTTGTAAAAGTTCTTCGGGAATTTATATATAATCTGTTTAAATCCGGAAATATCATGGACAACCTGATTAATATAGCCTTTGTGAGTCACTTCCCCCACCTGAAAATGGGCGGACAGCGCAGCATGACTCATCTGATTGAAAATCTTGATCGAACGAGATTCAGACCTTTCGCAATATGTCCCGAACCGGGAGAACTCTCTGAAAAATTGGAATCAATCGGCTGCAAATGTTTCTTTGTGCCGTTTCACAGCCTCAAACCAAAGTTTCTGTCCTATGCCATTCCGAATATTTTCAAAGTGCGAGATATTATCAAATCTTATAATATCGATATAATACATCCTGATTTCACAGCAGATACATTTATTTGCGGTCTTGCTAAAAAAGGCACTTCCTGCAAAATGGTATGGCATGTGCGTTGGAATGAGCATTTCCCCAAAGACAGAATCCACGAACGTCTCGCAGACGGCATTATCGGTGTTTCCGATGCAGCAGGCACGAGATTCAGCGACACTCCGGCAATTAAGAATAAATATATCACAATTTACAACGGTGTGGATTGTGAAAAATTCTGCCCGATTGACGACAAAAAAGCCAAAAGAAGAGAACTTGGAATTGATGATTCAAGGTTTATGCTGATATTTGTCGGCGTTCTCAAAGAAGGCAAGGGCGTGCTTGATATTGCCAATGCTTTGGCGATTCTGAAAAAAGATAAAGATTTGCCCGAGATGCCGCTTTGCGTTTTCGCAGGCTCCAAAGGCAAGCAGGAAACTTATGACGAATTGCTGAAAATTTTCAAAGACAATGATCTCGAAGGAGATATTGATCTTGTCGGTCAGCAGACAAACATCCACGAATGGATGCAAGCAGCCGACGCATTGATGATCCCTTCCCACGAAGGACACGAAGGAATGCCGCGCGTTCTCTACGAATCAATATCTTGCGGAACTGTCGGAATCGGCAGCAATACTTCAGGCGTAAATGAAGCCGTGACTCCTGACAGCGGTATCCTCGTTGAAGAAATGACTCCAACGGACATAGCCGCGGCAGTAAAAAAAATAATGCTCGACCCCGATCTTGTAAAAGATCTACAAATAAACGGCCGCAAAAGAGCATTAGAATTCTTCGATATAAAAAAACACGCTAAATCTGTTCAGGATTTCTACGCGAAAATTCTTAACTTGTAATTAATGTTTTGAGATAATTACGAGTCGACGGAATGAACATCCTTTTTCTAAACTCAGCAAGGTCAAGAGGCGGCAACGAATTGTGGTCGACAGTGACGGCTAACGCACTCGCTGAAAAAGGCCATACAGTTTGTTTTGCAATCCGTTCGGACTTCTTCAAAGAAATGCTCAGCGACAAAATTAATATCATCGAAATTCCATTTAAGCATGAGCTGGACTCTTCGACATATTCTCTTCTGAATAATGCGATAGATAAGTACAAAATAGATATCCTCCTTCCCACCAAACAAAAAGAATACTTTATCGCCGGACGAATCGGCAAAAAGAGAAAACTTCCCGTTGTTTTCAGACTCGGAATTGCAAGGAACCTCCCGAAATGGGATTTGTATCGCCGATATATTTTTAAAAAATATCCGTCGGCGGTTATCGTAAATGCATCTAATATCAAGGATATATTAGTTCAAAATGACATTGTTGAACCGGATAAAATCAAAGTAATATACAACGGCTACGATTTCCCTGATTCTGTTGAAGATTTTATTGAAGCTGATCTGCCGAATGACAAATTTATCTTCGCAGCCGCCGGTCGATTGACCGCTCAAAAGGGCTATGATTTGCTCCTGAAAGCTTGTGTCGAACTGAATAAAACTCGCAACGATTACCGAGTGATTATAGCAGGAGACGGCGGTGAGAAAGAAGATTATATAAAGTATATTGAAGAGAATAATCTTGAAGATATCGTTCATTTAATAGGGTATATCTCAAACGTTCGCGGTTTTCTCAAAACAGCTGACGCTGTGCTGATCCCGTCTCGTAATGAGGGTATCCCTAATACATTGTTTGAAGCATGGAGTCTTAAGAAAGCTGTAATTACAAGCGATGCCGCAGGTTTGCCGGAGGCAATGCGAACAATGGAAAACGGCATAATGTGTGCGCTTAGTCCCGATAAAATAGCGGATGCAATGAAGTATTTCTTGGATCATCCGGAGGAAATCGAAGCATTCGGGGAAGCCGGATATAAGACTATGAAAGAGAATTTTTCTTTGGAGAAAAGCATTTCGGGGATAGAAGGATTATTGACTGAGCTTTGCGGAAAATCATGCTAAAACCAATACGCAATAGGATTGCTTTTGCCAAACGGGCAGCCGCAGTAAAGAAATTGAACAGACCTGTTTCTAATAACAAGATATTGGTGATTCAGCTTGACGCTATGGGCGATGCCGCCATATTAGCTGATTATATTAACACATTGCTAAAAACAAAATATGAGCCTGTTGTTGTCTGCCGTAAGGGCTTGGGGAAATTCTGGGAAAAATTGTTTCCCGGGCTTCATCTGTTTGAATATGAGATGGAACAAGGCTTGGATTCTGAATTTTGTGCTGATAATTTTAGCGATGAATACGAAGCCGTTATTTCCTTGAGTGTTATTCCAAATGCCTCATATATTGCGAGTTTTCCAATTTCTTCTAAGCGTATAAGTATGGTATCGGACAAGATTCATTATAAAGGCTCGAGGACAATTTTTACAGATATTGTTCATGTAACGAGCAAAGACCATATCCGTGTCAGATTCGACAAACTGTTTTCATATTTAGATGATTACAAAGAAACCGTATATGATTTTTCATTAAACAATGTTCCGGATCGGGAATCAAAAAAAATCATAATTCATCCCGGAGCGAAGTGGATACCCAGAAGGTGGCCGGCTGGAAATTTTATAGAATTGCTCCGAAAGCTCAATAAGTTGCAAATTGAAACCGTGCTTATCTGCGGCCCGGATGACGAGGATATACGCCGACAATTTGCGGATTGCATTGACGATTTCATTTCTCTCAGAACATTAGATTCAATTGAAGACTTAATAGATACGATTAACTCAGCGTCAATTTTTATAGGCAATGATTCCGGTCCGGTTCATATAGCAAATCTGCTTCATAAGAACACAATTGTTCTGTGGGGACCGGGTAATTACGAAAGAATCAGACCTATAGGAGAAAACACTGAAATCCTGATTGAAGATGTAGATTGCAGACCTTGCAAGCAATACGGCGATAAATACAAATGCGAGCGAGGCGAAAATATTTGTCTGCAAAAAATAAGCGTTGATACGGTTTTAGATCGAATTTTGTATTTTCGTAATAAGAAGAGCTGAATAATACAGTCTGACAGTCACAAACAAAAACTAAATATATGTTTTCATTTCTTAAAAATAATAAGCATGTGATGCCTGAGGGTGGATACAGAACAGATCGCGCAATTGATCGGAAATCTATTATTATTCATCATTATTGTCCGCATACTTTCAACGCGGGCGATCATTTTGTGATCAGGTCTATTCGTCAGCATTTGAAACTCAGAATTCCCGAAGCCCTGTTCGTCCCGAAATCTTGCGCGGACAATCGCGGCTGGGGCGCGCCTACAAAGCTCAAAGGAAAGAATATTGATATTTCTAATCGATACGCGGACGCAGTTGTTATCGGCGGATCAGATCAATATAACGCTTGGTCTTTGCGAATCGACAAGAATGAAATTGAAGAACTTGCTCCTCCGTTGTATTTGATCGGTCTCGGCGCTTCATCCAAAAGTCTTGACGGGAAACCGCATATACCAAATGAATCATTCTACGAGGATATTAAGGCGACAAACGCAGTTGCGGCAATGTCCTCAGTTCGAGATAACGCGACATCTTATTTCTTGGATGAAGTCGGTGTGAGCAAACACATTATAACAGGTTGTCCCGCCATGTATTTGTTCAATCATAAATTTGAGCAAAAGGACAGCGATTATTGTTTGCTTACTTTCCCTTTCCCTGTGATTCATAGTTCTAACAAAGAACTTTTTGATAATCTTACTGAATTAATCAAGCAGCTTTTAAATCATATTAAATCAAAAGGAATACGCCCGATTATTTCTTGCCATGATGACAGAGATGTTATGAGAGCTCAGGAACTTTTCCCCGAAGAAGAGTTGTTTTTTTCGAATTATGTTGATGATTATTACGAATTGTATAAAAATGCCCGTGCAGTTTTCGGAACTCGCCTGCACGCCACAATTTTGTCGTCGGGACTGGGTACTCCGTTTATCAATATCAATCTTGATTTGAGGGGTAAAAGTTTTACTGAAACATTCGGATTAGAAAATCATAATATCGACATCAACGATCCGAGACTAAATGATAAATTTATCAGCGGAATAGATAATATATTGTCCGGAAATATCAAAGAATTAATAAAATTTGGAGAAGTAAAGGACAGTTACAGAAAAGTCTTTGATAAATTTATGGATGACACGGCAAACGATATTTATAAGAAAATCAACAAAAGAATCTACTGACCATGAAAATCAACGATAAAATTTATAGACTATGAAAATCAACGATAAAATATATAGACCATGAAAATCAACATCACAGTTCTCGGAAGAATAGGCGATATGATAATCGCGACGGCGGCGTTTCGGGCGATTAAAGAGAAATATCCCGATGCTGAATTGCACGTTCTCGCCGGAAGGCAGAACAGTTCTGTTATTGAGAACAACCCGGATGTTGATAAAATCAGAATTCTCGACAAATCTCCATTGAAATTGATTCGATTAATCAGTTCGTTGCGAAAAGAAAAATTCGATTATTATATTGATCCGAAGGATCATCCGTCAACGGAAAGCGCTAAGTTTGCGGCTCTATCCGGAGCCAATATTAAAATCGGTTTTAATCAACCCGGAGTGAAAATTTTTGATCACTCTGTCGCCTCCGACAAAGAAAATTATGATCTGCATTTCTCAAAGAGATGTATCAATACATTGGAACATATCGGAATTAAATCATATTCAGGAGCATTTAAACCGTATTTGTTTCCCGCGAAACAATCTCTTGAGAAAGCAGAACATCAACTCGATCAAATTGAAAACAAACCAATTGTGTTTGTCAATGTGTCGGCGAGCAATGCCGAAAGAATGTTCTCCGCGGAAAAATGGAGCGAACTAATTAATTATATTCTGAAAATTAAATATAAATCCGAATATAAAATTGTGATAAACGCCGCTCCTGCTGAAAAACAGATTGCCGATAAGCTGAAAAATCAATTTTCTGAGATTGTTGTTCCCAAATCAAAAAGTATGGATGAAGTAATTGCTTTGGCAGAAGTTATAAGCGAGCGCAATTCAAAATCGTTTATGATTACACCGGATACTTCTCTCGTTCACGTAGCATCGGCTTTCAATATGCCGATCATTGCGATTTATAACGGACGTGATGAGGTCTTCAAGAAATTCAGTCCCTTGAGTGATAAACGAATAAGTGTCAGGGCTGCTGATAGAGAATGGAGTATTGAAGATATCGCGGTCAAAACATTGATAGAGGCGATTGATAAAATCACAATATGATTTTGTGTTCCGTTTGAGAGACAAGGTCTGTTCTGTTGCTCTTGCGACTGAGAAGATTCCAAGTCTGAGCAGCGAGAAAATATCTCACAGGTTTTTTTCTTCCGTTGATATTTAATATATTGATTGTTCACGGAAGTATGTATAAGTCAGAACATATATCTACTGACTATTCTATGTTAATAATTAGGCAAAAATGTCCAAATCAGTATTAATCCCAATTGTTCACGGAAGTGAAGAAACAGAACTTGTTACTATTGCGGACATATTGCGTCGCGCGAATATTAAGGTTACTATAGCAGGTGATACAGACATTGTGACATGTTCGCGAGGGGTCAAAATCATCCCTGATATATTGCTTAAGAATGTCGGTTTGGATGTTGTTTACGATGCGCTTGTGTTGCCCGGCGGTTTGGACGGCACCCAAAATCTGATAAATAACATCTATTTACAGGACATTTTGCAGCAGCACAAAAAATCAAACAATCTAATCGGTGCTATTTGCGCGGCTCCAATAATTTTGGCAGAATTGCGAATTATGCCTGTCGGGTCTGAAATTAGCGGACATCCTTCAATAAAAAATCAACTTTCACAATATTCATATTCTGATGACTCGATTGTTGTATCAGATAATTTTGTTACAAGTCGAGGACTCGGCACAGCTATCGAATTTGCTTTGAAGCTTGTTGAAATCTTAACTGATGCTGAAACTGTTGCAGCAATTACTGAAAGCATTTGTTGGGCAGAGCCTGAGCCGATAAACGACAATGTGCGATACAAATATCTCATAAACGGTCATGTTCAAGGAGTCGGCTTCAGATATTTTGTTTTTCATAAAGCAAAAACTCTCGGCATGGTCGGATATACTCGAAACATGTATGACGGCAGCGTAGAGGTGATTGCCGAGGGAGATCCTGCAGCGATCAAAACATTTCACGACTATTTGAAACAAGGCTCTCAGAGGTCAAGAGTGGACTCTGTCAAAAGATATGAAGAATCGAAAAATGAGAAATATTCTGATTTCACCGTTCGATAATATAAATTGCATCCTTAATTAACTCTGTAAAATATTTGAATTGGTTCTGCTTTGCGTTTTTATTTTTATATATTATTTTTATTCCTGAGTTCCGGCATATTGATATGCTCGGATGACAACGCTCGTATTCCTATTACTGATGCTGACAGGGTTTTAGAAGAAATGTATTCTACCCGCGATTTATTCAGCGGCAAATTACCGGAGAATAAGGACTTTCGTCCGACAATAGCTTTGGTTCTCAGCGGAGGCGGCTCTCGAGGGCTGTCTGAAGCAGGTGTAATATGTGAACTTGAAAAAGCCGGGATCAAACCGGATTTTATTGTCGGGACAAGTATCGGTGCCGTAATCGGAGGTCTGTACGCTTCGGGATATAACGCAGCTGAATTAGATTCAATTGTTTTAAATACAGACTGGGAACATGTGTTTTCTCTAAGCAACAGACAAAATCGAAAAGATTTATTTATAGATCAAAAACGTCTCAATGATCGAAGTTTGCTTACTTTGTATTTTGATGATTTTAAGCTATTGATGCCTGAAGCTATTTCAGTCGGCAATCGTTTCAGTGAATTTTTGCAAAAGCTCTATCGAAACGCTTTGTACCATCCTTTTGCTGATTTTGATAAGATGAAGTATCCTTTCCGAGCTGTTGCGACTGATCTGGTCAAAGGTGAATCAGTGTCTTTGAAGTCAGGCAACCTTATCAAAGCAGTGCGAGCCAGCGCGACTATTCCATTGAGATATACTCCTGTGCGTATAGACGGCATGGTGCTGGTCGACGGTGGTCTGATGGCGAATTTGCCGGTAGAAGCGGCGCTTGATTTCAATCCTGATATCATCATTGCCGTGAACACGGAATCACCCATGCTGGAAGCTGATGAATTAAATTCTCCGTGGACTGTTACCGATCAGTACATAACAGTCATGATGCGAAATTACAGTGCGGCTTCGGCTCAGAAAGCGGATATCCATATTCGACCGTATATATCCGGTCATAAAAATGATGATTTTTCAGATCTTGATTCATTGATGAACAGCGGCAGAAGAGCGGGCCGATTGGCAATCCCGGCAATTAATGAGATGATTGCAGCTAAAACCCGTGATAAATTCAAAACAAAATATCCTGAAATGATACGGGTTCTGAGCAATATGCCGTCAGCTTCGAAAAAGTATACGGGATTTAGTTCTGAAGCTTCTGACAAACTCGATGAATTCAACTATGAACAATTTATAATCGGGGATCTGTCTTTTGAACGTGAATCTAATATCCGACTTACAGTTGACCGAGCCGGAGTTTACAATTTGTTTGCGGACACTTTGCCGATTTTTAAAAATATTGAAACAAACGGTATATATAACAGTGTCGTTTTGGAAACCGTTAATAGAATCTATGAGACACATTCCTCAGCTCGGATTACGCCCGAATTAATAGTCGAAATCAAAGAAAAAATTCTCCGATCATACAGAGCTCAAATGTATTCTTTTGCTGAGATTACTCACACGCAAATTGATTCCGCACGCGGCAATATCTCATTTACTGTTGATGAGGGGCTGCTCAATAAGATAAATATTTCCGGGAATCAGATAGCAAATAATTTTTTGATATCTCGTGAGATAAAATGTGAGATAAATAAACCTCTTAATTCTGACGAATTGTTAAAGGGTTGGGAGGGATTAGTCAGCACTGACCTGTTCAACGAAATTGACGTTGAAACTGTTCGATCTCCGGATTCTTCAGGAGTTGAAATAAATATTAGTGTCAAAGAAATGACAGCTCAATCAATGAAAATCGGTGGACGTATTGATGATGAGCGAAAAGTTCAAATTGGTTTGAGTTATATCGTTGAGAATTATATCGGACTCGGCGAACGAAGTTTATTCAGGGTCGCCGGCGGTACGCGCAACCAAGAAGTGACTTCTGAGTTTGAGATACCCAGAATATTTAAGACGCCTTTGACTTTTAAGTTGAATCCATATTACAAAAGAAAACAGTTTTTTACATATACTGACAAAGCAGATGTAGCTCTAAATCATATAGAGCGGAGCCGCGACTCTGATCAAAAAGTTGATGAAAGATATGGATTGAAAGCAATATTCGGTACTCAGATACAAAGGACCGGATTGCTGGCGGCGGAGCTTAGAATGGAAAAGCAACGTTCTTTCCAACTCGGCAAGCTCGGAGATATTCCTTTCTATTCAGTAAATACTCTCAAAATCGGCTTGAATTTTGACACTGAGAACAGAGTTGATTTTCCTACTGAAGGTCGTTTCTTGAATATATTTGTAGAAACGAATATTTCACAGGGCGGTGATGCGGCCAAATTTTCTAAAGTCGAGTATAGGCATAGAACTACTACATCTTTTAGCCATATATCACTTACCGGTTCAATGTTCTTTGGCTATGCGGACAAGACATTGCCTCTTGCCGAGCAGTTCAGCTTTGGCGGTCAGGATAATTTCTTTGGATTGAGACAGGCCGACAAGCGAGGGCGCCAAATAGTTACGGCATTTTTAGAGGTCAGAGCCAAATCTCCGATTGATTTGTTCTTCGATACATATTTCTATGCTCGTTATAATATTGGTAACGTATGGGAGTTCCCCGAAGAAATAAAATTTAACAATCTCAGGCACGGTCTGGGGCTTTCAATTGCATTCGATACGCCTGTGGGGCCGGCCAAGTTCTCGCTTGGGAAGAGTTTCTTTTTTATCGCCAATCCCGACGCGGTTGTTCACGGCCCGATTCTGATGTATTTCAGTATCGGAATGAAATTATAAATCCGTCTTTATCCTATTCTAAACAACATCTGCTTTCTCAAAACAAAAATTCCGAATGATTTTATTTGTCATTCGGAATTTGATGTTTAATGAAATTTCTGTGTTTCTTGTTGTCGATTAGAAAATAAAAGCTAATCTCAATACTTCTGACCAATGAGTAACTCTCACAACATTGTAGCCGAGGATTGTTCCGAAGCCAATCAGTGAAAATCCCGCGAATTGATTGATTCTAACAAGGAATCTCTCAGGCATTTTCGATTTATAATGTGCCAGGACTCTCACGATAACATAGAGCCATAAAAAGTTGCCGAGACCGAAACCAATCGCCAGAAGCATATTTGCAATGATCGTGTTTTCAAACAAACCAAAGCTGTGAATAAAAACTGAAAAATATGCTAATGCCGGCATGAACGCCGGATTTACGATGTTTGTCAAAGCGAGTGCTACACCCAGCAGAAAAGGTCCTTTGTGGGAAAGGCTGCTGATAAAAATTCTAAATCTGCTCTTTTTGACTTCTTGTGGTTGGTCTGTAAGACTAGATTTTGATTTCAAATGGAGAATGCCGTAAACAATGATCAGTGCAATGATGACTATTTGAGCAATCAAAAAAATCAATGGATTATCAACTGTGAATCCCTGAAATATGTCTACAACGGCAGACGTTGTGAATACGGCAACAGCACAATAGAACATATCTAAAAATGCGGATCCCGCCGAGAATAAAGTGCCTTGCTTCACTCGGTTATTAATTCCGAATCGCATTGTAGTGACTCCGATAGGACCTGGCGGCATTGCTAAAAGAAATCCGCCAATACTGCCGGCTATAAACGCTATCAGCATATATACTCTTTGTTGTTAAAAAACTTCTTCCCCGAGCCGGACAAATAATGTCAAAAAAAATCTCTCTGACATTATTTTCTGAGCAGTCGTTTTATCTATTTTTTATGAATCACACAACAAAACTGTGTAAAAACATACACATAATTTACAAAAGTTAGGACTAAATACCAAACAAACCCGGCAGAATCGTTTGAGAGATTGATTATAATTTGAACATGATTTAAGAAGACAGTGGATAGCTCCGGAAACAAAAATCAGACAGGCATACTAATCATATCATGCTAAAAATTCCGATTAATTCATTAAATTGTTTTCTGAGAATTGACTTAATTTATCGTTCAGCTATTATCAAACAGGTCCGAATGGGAACTCAACAAAAATCATCTTTGCTGCCGAGACTCGGGTATTTTACAACACTGGCTATTGTTGTCGGTGCGGTAATCGGCTCAGGTATATTCAAAAAGCCGGCATTGATGGCTGAGCAGCTCGGTTCACCCGAATTGATGATTTTGATTTGGATCATTGCCGGTGTGATAACTCTTTTCGGCGCATTGACTAATGCCGAAATAGCAGGAATGATAACCGAAACCGGCGGGCAGTATGTCTATTTTCGGAGGATGTACGGAACTTTTATCGCGTTTTTGTACGGATGGGCATTGTTTGCCGTAATTCAGTCAGGATCAATCGCCTCGATTAGTTATGTGTTCTCACATTACGGCGGCTATTTCTTTGATTATTTCAGATATGATCAGGAAACAGTGAATGCTTCAATGTTCCATATCCCGTTTGTCGGCAATATTTATCCGTTGCGAGACTTCGGCGAAAAGCTTATGACGATAGGCGTAATCGTGTTTTTGAGTGTTGTCAATTTCTTTGGTGTGGCTCTCGGCGGCAAAGTTTCCGGATTATTCACATCATTAAAAGTGTTGGCTATTCTTCTAATCGTCATTCTTGCATTTATGATCGGCGACGGCTCAACCGCAAATTTCATTAACGATTCTCCTTTATATTCCGTTGGTTCGGCGGGATTGTTCGGCGGTATAATTGTTGCTCTTTCCGGCGCGTTTTGGTCTTATGACGGATGGAACAATGTCACATATATAGCGGGTGAAATCAAGCAGCCGCAAAAAAATATTCCGAAAGCTTTGTTTACGGGAACATTGATTATTCTCGGCGTGTATTTGCTGATCAACTTCGCGTTTTTATACATATTGCCGATAGAAGAAATGGCCGGGTCGAAACTGGTTGCGTCTTTGATGGCTGAAAAAGTTTTCGGGGCTTCCGGCGGCGCGATTATCGCGATCATTGTGATGATCTCGACATTCGGAACGGCCAACGGTACGATTCTGGCGACTTCAAGAGTATATTATGCAATGGCTGAGCGTCAAGATTTTTTCAATGCGGCAGGGAAAGTACATTCCAAATATAAGACCCCTTATATGGCACTTTTGATGCAAGCTGTATGGGCGTCGTTGTTAGTGCTGAGCGGAACGTTTGACTTTCTGACCGACACACTGATTTTTGTCAGTTGGGTATTTTATACAATTGGTGCTTTCGGTGTTTTTGTGTTGCGTAGAAAAATGCCGGACGTGCCGCGACCTTATAAGGTCATCGGCTACCCTTATGTGCCGATAATTTTCGTCCTGTTCGCTTTCGCGTTTGTGATTTTCACTTTATACAATGACATACTGAATTATGTCGAAGGCAGAACTGAAATCATCAATTCAGTCTTTGGGTTGTTATTGGTTGCATCAGGAATCCCGTTTTATCTGTATTTTACAAAAAAAAGAAAACAAGAAACTAAATAAATAGATCAGAGTCAAGAATAAATCAGGTTTTTGAATAAAGGAAAATATGGCTTCAGAAATAATTACGATGCATCCGGAAACTCCGGAGCTTAGAAAAATCAAAAGGGTAGCCGAGGCTTTGAAGGCCGGGGCCGTCATACTCTTTCCTGTTGATACGGGATTTAGTCTCGGCTGCCAATTGTCTAACAAAGAGGCTATTCGCAAATTGCGTCGAATAAGACGCCTCTCGGACAAAAAAGCTTTGACATTCCTTTGCCATTCTCTCTCGAATATCGCGGAATTCGCAAAAGTCAGCAATAGTGCTTATCGTATAATCAAAGGCTTGATTCCGGGACCTTATACATTTGTTATGCCTGCTTCCAGACAGGTGCCTAAATTCGCCCAGAATCCTAAACGTAAAACCGCAGGTATAAGGGTGCCGGACAATGAACTTGCCCAGCTTCTCCTTGAAGCAGTCGGCGAGCCGATCATATCTATTACCGCAAAAAAATCTGACGATCAAATCTTTGTTGATCCCGATGAAGTGTTTGATCTTTTCTCGAGGGAAGTCGATATAGCCGTTCGTCTCGAAGAATATCAGTTTTCCGGTGAATCAACCGTTGTCGATATGATTACTGATGACTTCTCGATAATGCGTGAAGGGGCGGGTATTGATGAGGTCCTGGAATGTATTTATTAGTATTTCTCAAGATTTGAAACAAAAACCGGAACTTTTTTGCGTTTGATGTGTTATCATAGTATTGAGTATAAACAGTTGTTGCTATTGACATTTGGGGAAGAAAAATGAAAAAGCTGACGATATTAATAATAGGCATAGTCGGGATCAGCTTCTGGTCCTGCCAAACTGATACAACGAGCACTAATCCCGATCTGTTCCCCGGAGGAGAAGTAGTTTATTTCTCTGATTGTAAGGACGGCGAAACTAATGAGATCGCCAAAGAAATTGACAATTCCCATGCGGCGATTCAATATCACTCCATTGCCGAAGAACACAAGTTGGAAATCAGGCATATAAACGCAGGTTTCAATTGCTGCCCGGATGAAATCACGGCAGACATCAGTATTGAAGACGGAGTAATTTCAATATCTGAAAAAGAAGCCGTCGCAGGTTGCAAATGTAATTGTCTTTATGACATTGATATCGATGTAACAGACATTGAAAAGGGGAAGTATACTGTCAAAGTAATTGAGCCTTATCTCAATGATGTCGATTTGGAATTCAATTTTGAAATTGATCTGAATGAAAATCCGGACGGGGAATTTGTTCTCGAAAGGTCGTCTTATCCATGGGCTGTCAAATAGTATTAACGTAGAATCGATATGAACAAAGAATACTTGATTTTAATTGTAATTTTCGCTGCATTTGCGATGATCGCCTGCTCTTCGGATACCGGCTAAGGCACAACTCAGGCAGAGATAATCCGTATCAGCGGTTGCAACGAGTTCCCGGTTGTTTCCGGAGTTGTAGTTGAAACAGGGGACAGTGCTTCAGTTTCTTATCTGTATGATGCTGACAAACAGACACTCAGCCTCATTCATGTCAATGCTGCGTTCAATTGTTGTCCTAAAAATGTCAGCGCGGAATTTAAGATAGTTGATAATGTGATTAATATCAGCGAATATGAATTAGGAGGAATTTGTGACTGTGAGTGCCTCTACGATTTCGATTATCTCGTGAAAAATATCAGACCGGAAGTATATCAAATAAAGATATTCGAGCCGCTGCTCAGCTCCAAAGATGAGCCTTTCGATTTCATTATTGATTTGAGCAAATCTTCTGAAGGTCGGATTGTCCTTGACAGAACATCTTATCCCTGGAATTAATCTCGGGATATGAACGGAAAAGTTTTTTTTATATATAACTCCTTTGTAATTTTATGATTATTTTTTTATAATTCATTACAAAGGAGTTTTTTCTTTTTAGGGTTAGTCTTTGGGTTCTGCTACTTCTTCACAGTTATAGAGTATTCTTCCGCGTAATTCAAAACAGCTCGAGCCATGCCAATGGCAATTTTGTTTTGTCCCGTTTCGGATTTGGCGAATTTCTCTTCCTTTTTGTTTGACAGGAATGCTGCTTCGAAAAGCACGTTGGGCATTGAAGCTCCGATCAGCACATAGAATCCGGCTTGTTTTACTCCGCGATTAGTCAAGTTAGTGGATATATCGATTTCGTCTTGGAGTTGAGCCGCGAATTTTTCGCTGAATTTAACAAAGGCGCTTTGTGCCATTGTCGCTACAATGATTTCCTCTTCGGTCAATTTTTTGTAATTCGCGCGAGATTTTTCAAATTTAATAGATGCATTTTCTAATTCAGCAACTCTGACGGCGTCGTCGTTTTTGCCGGGTCTGAGTATGAAAGTTTCGAATCCGTTTGCTTTGTGCGGTTTTTTTCGAGCGGCGTTAAGATGTATACTGATGAAAAGTTTACCGCCGGCCTCGTTAGCGATTTTACCGCGTCGATATAACTCAATGAAACGATCGTCTTCACGAGTCATAACTATCTTGGTGTCCGGCATGGATTTCTTGAGTAAAGCGCGGAGTTTCTTAGCAAGTATCAGAGTAATGTCTTTTTCTTTTGTGCCGTTGCAACCTACTGCTCCGGGGTCTTTGCCTCCGTGCCCGGGATCAAGCACAATACAATCCAGCTCGGAATTACGGATAACTTTTGTGATTGCCTTCATCAATCCTTTGTCTGATTTAGCTTCTGTCGCGTTGTCCGGAATAATATCTTTGGGCGGCACTTTTCGTGCTGTTGATTTTGGCAGCGGTTGGTGAAATATACGGCAAACCAGTTCTTTGGGACCGTTTCTTTCGATTGTGCAACGTTCGGCTGTGGCTCTTAGCTTAATTCTGTAGATAAGATATTTTCTGACTTTTTCAACTTGAATTTCCTCGATAATACCCAGTCCGCAGAGCCTGTCGAATTTTTTTATTGAATTTGAAGCGTTTGGAACTCTTAGTATAATTTCGTTGTTCCTGATTTCAGCTTTTTGATAGTCTTTGATTATTTTATTCGACGAAAGATATATCTCTGTTGCTTTTCTCTTGCCGACAGCTTTGATTTTTACAAATCGCAAAGAGGCAGACACTGCCCATACTCCGGCTGAGCTCGATGCATAAGTGTTCTCGTCAATCTCACGCGAATCTGACGACAGAGGTTCAGAATCTGAGGAAGTATCTTGTTTTATCTCTTGTTCTGTTTGTTTGATTTCTTTGCGAATCAGTTTTGACGGGATTACATATCTGTTGGGAGGATAGGATTTCGGTTGTGGTTGGAAAGATCTCTTGCTGTTTGCGGGAATATTGCTTTTGGGAGCAGCTGATTTCTTTTCAAATAAGCGACCTCTGACAGGTCTGTTTTTATGAATATCTATCCGTTTTTGTGAATCTTCTTTGTATGCTTCCGCTGTTTTTTCTGCATCATTATCTCTTCCTTTTTTCATTTTGCTGCCGTAAGATGAAAGACTGATGAAATCAGTACGGATATCTGCACGGAAGAGTTCTAATGTTTCCATTGCTTCCGTGAATGAGATCAAGGGGAAATAATGCTGTTTTTTGATAATCAGGACGGGCATACGTGTTTTTACGATTTTTGCCGTACTGCCTTTTTTTAATGAGATAAAAACTGACGGGGAGTCGAATTTGAGAGTATGATACTCATTGCTGATTGTACTTTTGGACGCAGAATATGTCGCGTCGTCAAAAACAATCTTAGCGATTACAGCAGCGTGAAGATATTTATGACCGTTAATGATTTGAGCTGTCACAATTGAAATCTTGCCTGAAGGCATTTCCAATTTAATGCCGTTCCCGGCCTCGGCTGTTTTTGCTTGCGAAAAAAACATCAGGACGGTCGCAAACAAGAATATATAAACAGTATTTTTTATCATATCAAATCGATAAATATATTACACATATTAAGTCTTTCTCAGCTAACATTCCAAAATATCAAAAAAATATTTGATAATCAACGAGAATGAGGGATTATTTTGAATAAAGTGTTATTAAAACAGATTTATCGAGTTTTTTGTAGATTGTTTTAAAAACTACTTTGTCACTTCAATATCTTTCCGCTTCTCGCCAGCACGCCCCCGCTCAAAATCCGATACACATAAACTCCGGAAGAAAAATCCGACAGACTCACCACATTTTCCAAGCTATACAACAGGCTGCCCTCAAACACTGTTTTTCCGCTAATATCAACAATTTGCAGCTTGTATTTCCTGTGCCGGTCGTCTGTGATGTTAATTGTGAAATTTTCCGGGGTTTGGTTTATGTCAAAGATTGCGTCTTGGAACTCGCTTTCATTTACGGAGACTGGCTCTTCGTAGCGATAGATGCCGCCGGCAATAGAAGAAACTATTGGTGTTTGTCCTGCCATCGCAACTCTAACTGAAATTGTCTCAACTAAGTCTTCGGGCAGATTTGTATGATAAAACCAAGTTTCTCCGCCGTCTGTTGTTTCGATTATCTTGCCCCAGTTGCCCACAGCCATTCCGTGCTTTTCATCAGAAAATGAAATTTTTGTTGGGGGAAAAGTATCCTCAATTAGTTTTTCATGAATTATTTCCCAATGCTTCCCTTGGTTGGTTGTTTTCCATATTATGTCTGAAGTAACTTGTCCTTTGCCGTATCTTTGTCCGCCACAGGCAAATCCTAAAATATCATTAATAAAACATACATCATAGATTGTTTTTGCTTCCTCGTCCGTCGGTATTTCCCAAGGTTCATTATACGCTGTCCAGGTTTCTGTTTGTATATTAAATTTAACAAATGCGTCTTCTATTCTATATTCTTTTTTCAATATTACATTATTGGAATCAATAAAAAACATTGGAGAACCAATTTTATCATACTCTCCTTGTTCAAGAGCTTTAAATGTCTCCCATCCGTCCTTTGTATAAAACAAATTATCGTAAGATACAACACAGCCAATATTCTGATTATACATTGTTATTCCGTAAATACTCCCGTTATAAGTTTCTCCGTTTCTTTCAAGATTTGTTCGTTTAAAAGTTAAACAACCGTTAGTACTTACATCAACAAAATAATTATCGGAATAAGTTAAATATATTTTTGATGTATCAAATACAAAACAACGACTAATTTTTATCAATTTGTCATAATAATCCTCATAAATTGCATTCCATGAGTTACCTTGGTCTGTAGATTTATATACCCTGTTAGCTCTGCCTAATACGTCATTTGTAAAAGCATAACAATTGTTGCTGTCTAAACATTGTAATGTTTTTATATATTCA